>JACRGB010000034.1 GCA_016212505.1 Microcaldota archaeon | reverse complement strand
TCTTCAGGACGGTTAGTGATGTTGATCTGAAGACTGTAAGAAAATATGTGCAAAATCAATCAGTACAAAAAACTCTTGTGAGTTTTTGACATCCCAAAAAAGGAAACCCCACCCTTTAGGGTGGGGAGGATGTCATATTATATTATTATGTACTGCTATAATTCCTTTTTCAGTAGGGATTAGAATTCCATTTGGTAATACTTCAAGAATTGGTTGTTGGTTTTCTTCATCCATTTCCTCAATCTCTTTTTCAGTTTATTTCCCTTTCGCAGCCGAACTCACAACATCATAAACCAGCGCGATTGGTTCTACTCCAGCGTACTTGAACATCAAAACCCCTTTGGGCGTTCCCTTGCTTTTCATCGCATTCAGAGCTTCTCTATTCTCCCAAAGCGTAATGATTTTGCATTTGCTTGCGTTCTTGATGAAGAACGTTTCAACTATCCCAGCATCAAGATTTTTCTTTCCGTCTTCAAAATTAGCTTCCAATTTAGCTGCCTTATCAGGGGGCAAATCTCCTTCTAATATTGACATGACCATAGCCATAATTTAACCTCTTTTTCAGTTATTAATTAGTTATCAGGATATAAAAACCCTCAATAACTCATAAATATAAACCTTTTAGAACATAAATAATAACAATGTCCCTAAGTCAAAAACACAGAGCACAGCAAGAGATGAGAACTGCACGGGTGCTCCTAAGAAATTGCCCTATTAATGAAAAGTTAAGAGGAAAAGAGCAGATTACTGCTCTGGATTTTGGGTGTGGAAGTGGATCATCTGCTTTAGGTTTAGCTGTTGCACTGGCCGGTACTTATAACGTTCCCAAAGTTAAAGTTTATGGAGTGGATTTGGTTCATGAAACTGATTCAGTTGAACTCCAATTAGGCCCCACTGAAGTTTCTGTTTTATTATTAAGGCCTTATAGGTTAATGCATGAGGATGAAATTAAATTCTTTAAACGATTTATTTCTCTTTTGGGATTTAGAGGTTTTGATTTTATATCTTATTTTAATCCAGGACCACCATATGAAGCACTTGACATAACAAAGAGAGCTTACGCAAAGGCTACAAGTGTATTCTATGAGAGAGGAACAATAACTGATAAAGATTTAGCAGAATACACAGACGAATTTAGTTCTTATCTTATTAGAAGATTTGGAATTGATCCAAAGCGAATAAAAAATTATACCCTTATCGAACTCATGGATTTTATCAGAGAGTTGACATTAGTGCCTCCTTTGAAAGAAATATTTCCTAAATTACTCTCACCAGATGGAACTATTTTAATTGCAGCCGATGAGTTAACGCCGCCAGAAATAATTCGAAAAACAATCATTGATAGCGGTTATAAATTACATTTCCAAGGATTAAATGAAGAAGAAAATATCAATCGTGGTCAAGATGAAAGGCAGCTTGGAAATAAACATCTTTTTATAGCCAATCTATCTGAGCCAAAATAAAAAATCAGTGGCTATACCCATATTCCAAAGCTTCTTCAACATCGCCATACGAGCCTTTCCATGAAGTTATAAACGCAAATAACGAATTCAAATATCGCTTATTCATCTTAAATGGTACTTTGATCTTAAGGCCAAGCGATCGCCTTATTTCATCATCTTTCTTGCCTTCTGCACGCATCTTGCGGGTTAGCTGGACGATTTTATTCTGATCATAAGCAGATACCTGATAAAGCTCCACAATGCCTTCAATTTGGCATCCTAATGGGGTATTCAGTACAAGATTGCACATTGGGCAGGCGGTAGTCAAATTGCTTTTTTTATTATTGCTTGAATCGCCATCAATGTAATTTATTGTCTGCCATTCTTCTGCATGGAAATTGCAATAAGAGCATTTGTAGTTGTCGCGCTCAAGAACAGAAGCCTTAAGAGTATCTGATTCCTTACCACTTAAACGATTAACATTCTGCGTAAGCCCACGATAGTTAGATGAATCTGCAAAGGTCGGATATAGTTTTTTCATATATACTATTGTGACAGAACTTGTATATAGATGTATCTATTATGGTAAAATACGTAAAATGAAGAGGGGAAGTCCAAAAATAGGAGATAAATAAAGAAAAATAAAGAAAAAAATAAAAAAAATTTGGGATTTTACCCAATATTAACGTTTCCGCCTACCTTGATATTGTTCAGTATATCAGTCAAGCTACAAACTTTTCCTGTAACTGTAAGTTTTGCTGAATCATATACCCAAGGATCACATTTGAACTGGGTTGCTGGAACATCAGTAAATTCTGGGGTTTCGCTTGCCCCGGTATTTGCAGATCCTCCTGATCCACCCGCACCGCCTTGAGCCGATTCATTTGCCTCAATTTCGAGCCAATCGCAGCCAGGCATCACTTGCGAACCAGTGCAGCTTGTGTAGACTTTTTTATCTTTCATTATCATTACTGAAGAGCTGCATGATCCTTCAGCGCCAGTATTCGGAATCTCGATTCTTATTGCGTTTTTTCCCTGCAAATAAAGCCTCATTTTTGTGGTCTTGCCTTTGTAGGTGTTTGTAACATCGCACTGAATTGGTACCCCAAGAGCAAGAAGCTGGGTGTATCCTAATCCAATTAATCCGCCAGTATCAGTAGTAACTGAAATATTTGCAGAAACATCATTTTTGGATGGAGGGGAATTTCCAGCTGGTGGAGTAGTTCCATTATTTCCAGCAGGATTTCCCGTATTTGCACCAGCATTAACAGAAGTATCTGTTTTTACGTTGGTGGATCCGGTTCCAGTACATCCAAAAATTAAAAACGCCATTACCAAAATTACTAAAAATGTGCCTCTCATGGACTTGGTTAGCAAGCCAAAATTTAAAAAGTAATATAGATGCTAAAACGACAGAAATGATCGCGGTTTCAAGCTTAGCCCAGGGCCAATTGGCGGGGTTCCTGGAGGAACATCTAAAACAAACCGCTCGCGCATCTCGTCAAATTCTTTTATGGAAAAAACAAATGGGCTTAACTGGCCTCTTGTTGATAGAGGATTCATAGTATCGATCAGATACCAATTCCCAACTCCAATTAATTCAATATTAAACGCATGAAGACCGTAGTATTGGTCGCCATAATAAAGATGGCCTTGCGCAAGAAAAAGTGTTTTCCCCATAAGTTCGCCGATTATTTGAGTGACTATTGCTAGCTCACCACAAGCGCCAATCCCGTTCAAAAGCGCAACGCTAAATGGCACCTCTTTTTCAGCGCAATGTTTTCTTAATTCACTAGTAACATGATTCTGATTAATTCGATTGAATGAATTATATATTTCTATAAGCGGGATTTGTTTTTCAAAATTATATCTTCGCTTTATCTCCTCCAACGCACGAGGATCAATCATATAAGTAAAACTTCGATGGATCTGGACTTTGCTAAGGGCAGTAAAATTAGCCTTAAGAAGCCCTCTCCCCTGAGCTCTGGTCACTAAAGTCGCAATGTCCATACATATTCGATAAATGGCAAATAAATAAATTATAAGTTATGTATCAATGATCCAGCCGGTAGTTACGATTCGTACGTTGGCAAGTTTGTATTGCATCTCCAATTGACATAGGAACTTTTGTTATGATAAACAACACAAATGGGTGCGCAGCCAACTTTATACGTAGTTATATCAAAAGACCAGGTTCTACTAACCTCATTATAGGCGTAGGTGCCGCTTAAGTTCCCTGCAGAACGACAGGATGAACTTGCTTTGGCCGCTTCCATAGCCCCTGAGTCAGTCAAAGTAATCGGTATTTTCAGATTTTGCTGAATACTGATTTGTTGGATATTATTTTGCTCGCTTGGAGAAGCCAAACAACCAGCGGAAATTATAAACAATGCAATAAATATAGCACTTAATTCTTTCATAAAATCCCCTTCCATTTTCGCGCAGTGAGGATATTTAAATATAGGGAATACTACCAACCGCTACTAAATTAGCCATTAGCAAATTGCTCGAGCTGGTCAAAATTAAAGCTCTGTGTCCCTGCTTCAGAAGTAACTGCGCACTGGTTTTGGGTTTTTACGCACATAATCCCGACCTTGTGGCTCCCGTCGATTGCATTAACCGAACAATCATAGGTTTTTGTCTGGTCATTTTCTTCAGCAGCACAGGTACAGCTAAATACAAATGAAGCGCTAGCACCCTGCTGCACTGCAATTTTTTTAGCTTGTTTGAGGCAGCCCTTTTCAGCCTGAAACTTTGTTATTGAAGCCCATTGCTGTTCTATTTTTGGAGAGGCATTGGAAGTGTTGCCTCCTCCGGGAGTAATCGGGCTGTTATTGAATGAAGGTTCTGGTGGTGGGGCAAAAGCCTTGGATAGGTTTGTTACAAAATCAACTAAACTACAACTGGCTAAAAGAAATGCCATAAGTCCAACAGCAAAAATGCTCGGTAGTGCCATAGGAATTACGTGTACTAATGATCTTTATAAGTCTATCCAAAATCAAAACAAAAATCAACAGAATAAAAATTGTTGGGTCTAAATAGGTAAAATCAGGTAAAATATATGCCAAATACCTATGATCTGGTCAATAATGCGTGGAAGTCCACGGCAAAGATACTTTTTGGAAGCGATATCGGAGAACTTAAGGAGTTTGAAGGGTATTTGAAGGAAGCAATTGTAGGCCACAGCGTCAGTTCCTGTTTTTCAGCCAAACCTCTCTTCATAATGTCCGAGCAGTATGGGAAGAATTCAAAATTTTTTGATTACTCGAATGAATTAGTCCAGTTTAACCATATTGCTTCAGCTCCAGTAGACATAAACAGTATAAAAGACCTTGATTCACTTGTTTCTGCGATCGGGGAAAAAATAATTTATGGTGCAAATAAGGTGCAGGGCAATTCAAAATTTATCGAGCATTCTGACACAATAATTGACAGCACAGCAATACTCAATTCTTCCATGATCATCCGGGGAAAATACCTTGCATATTCTTATTTGATGAGGGACAATGAGCACACTTTTGGTTCAGAATCAAGCGGCAGCTCATCGCATATTGTTCGCTGCTTCTACAATGGCTTCCTACAGCGATGTTTTGAATGCACATATAGTACAAAGTCCTCAGATTGCTATTTTTCATATAATCTCTCGCAATGTACTGATTGTATGTTTACCTTTAACTCCAGAGCCAAGAGGTTCATGGTTGGAAATGTCCAGCTCGAAAAGGACTCATATGCAAAGCTTAAGTCAAAACTCCTTGCGGAAATAACTGGAGAACTCGAAAAGAGGAAAAGGCTCGATTTTTCCATAATAGACTTGATGAATAAGGCCTGATAGATATGATTGAAATTGAAAAAGAATTTGGAACTACATCAAAACTCCTGCTTGGCCAGAAACTCGAGAACATTGACGACTATGGTGAGTGGCTCTCAAAAAATGTCCCGCAGCCATATGTAGCAAAATCAAGTTTGAGCGGGATCGATGTTTGGTTACCTCCGCCATTAGTCTACTTAAGAAAAACTTTCAATAAATCAAAGGTCATCTCAATGGAAGAAATGGAAAAGCGCAATACTTCCCCATTTTCCCCTCAGGAAATAGAAAACGCAACGCTGAAGGAGGTTTCAACAAAATTCATAAAGCCGGTAGCTTATTTTTGCGGGAACTTTCGGTTTCAGAATTATGAAAATTTTGATAAGGTAAGTGGCGGCGGAGGGGGCCGCAATGTCTACCATAGTGAAGATACGTACCTGGATGTGAAGAACATTGCATTCTCCAATTATGCCCTTTACTGCGAGAATGTTTTTGGGTCACACAATATCACTTATTCGCAGTTCTGTATTCATGCATATAACTCTACGGCACTCGCGCGCTGTTTCGAGGTTGAAAGCTGCTCCAATTCGCAGGACCTCCTGTTTTGCCATAATTGTGAAAATGTGCGTGATTCTATATTCTGCTTTAATGCTAAAAACCTCAAATATGCGATTGGAAACATACCTTTGCCAATTGAAAAATACAAGGAACTAAAAGGAAAGCTGCTTGGAGAAATCTTAAAAGAACTTAAGGAGAAGAAACAACTTGGTTTTGATATCTATAACCTAAATAATTTCTAAGAAAGTGGGCAATATGGAAAACAATAGGGAAAGTGAAGTGTATAGTCAACTTAACAAAGAATGGAAAACCACTTGTAGAATTCTTTTGGGTGAGGAAATTGGAGAATTAAATGATTATGAAGAATGGTTAAACGAATATAAGCCAAAAGCAGGAAAAAGGAACTCTGCAATTTCTGGCAATAAAGTTATGCTTTGTTCTGATATTTACAATGCGAAGGCCAATTTTGTATCTGCAAAAGAACTGAGAGAAGGTAAGCCACTAACTATAAATGAAGTAAAGGATATTGACTCAATAATTGAAGCAGTAAAGGAAAAATGGGTCTATGTAGGAGATAGAATTCTTGGGCATTCTAAATTTGTTGAAAGTTCTGATCTTGTGATTGATTCTCATTATGTAGAAAATTCAATAAATATTACCCAATCTTCAAACATATCAGATTCGTTTTTGATTAGATTAGATAGCAAAAATATTTTTGGATCGGGTTTTTTTGGTAAGGCTGAATTTGTCATTAAACTTTTTGCAGGGTTTAACATAAAACGGGTTTTTGAAAGCTATAGTGTGGATGACTCAAGTGATATGTATTTCTCACATGCCTGCATTGGCTGTAGTGAGATGTTGTTCTCCTTTTTCCAGAGGAATAAAAGGCACACCATCGGTAATCTTCAGCTTGGTAAAGAAAAATATTTTGAATTAAAGAAAAAGTTATTGGCTGAAGCAGTTAGTGAATTAAAAAAGTCAAAAAGTTTTCCATCATTGTTTAAACTCTCACCAACAGGAGTAGAAAATGTTCCAGAAATTTCACTTCCAAAGTATTCAGAATCTCCAACTGATTTAGAAGCAATAGAAAGGGCTTTTTCAAATACGTATAAAGTAATTTTGAAAAAAGAATCTAAGAGGATGATGGAATACCAAAGCTTTTTATCCCGTCATATGATAGAACCAAAGCAAACAAAATCAGTTTTTGGAGATACAACCTACTATGTAGATTATGGTGAAGCAGAGGCATTTTCCAGAGTTCCAAAATCAAGAATGGTTTCGGTTAGGGAAGGGGTGGAACTAGGGAAACTTAAACTAAAGGAAGAGGACATTACTAGTATAAGCAAAATTACTTCGAAGTTAGGCGATATAGCTTATTTTACAATAGAAATCCTTAATGGAAATAATAGTAATGTCATTGAATCGCCCTTAGTTACCCATTCAAATCACGTATTCAGGACATTTGATGTTACACATTCAAAATATACTGGAATTACTTCACAAGCACTTAATTCAAGCTATATTTTTGGCGGAAACCGGGTACTAAATTCAGATTTTGCAATTAATTGTTATAACTCACTATATTTGAGCCGTTGTTTTGAAGTGGACACTTCCACAAAATGTTCAGATTCTTTATTTTTGCATAATTGTGAAGGGAATAGCGAAACAATATTTTGTTTTAATGTAAAAGGAAAACATCATGCAATAGGCAATCTTAATCTAGAGCAAGGAACTTACACAAAAATAAAAGATTCTCTTCTTGAGCAGATTTCGAATGAATTGGATAGGACTAAAACTTGTAGCTTAGATATATTCACAATTGGAGGTAGAAAATGACCTCGGAAATATCTGGCGAACTGAATACGGCCTGGAAAAAAACCTGCAAAGTTATTTTTGGCGAAGAAGTAGGTGATCTTAGGGAGTATAGTAAGTGGTTAAAGGAAATCACAGATCAAAACGAATATAAAAAATCTAGCATTTCTGGAAAGGAAGTTGCTTTTGCAATAAAAGAGTATGATAAAAATGCAAAGACAATAAGTTTTGACGAAATTGATTTCGGAAGGAAGTTTGAGCCGCTTAGCATTGACAAAATAAAGGATATAGACTCAATTATTGAGCAAATACAAGACCGGGTTTACTACTGCGGCAATATACTGCTGGGCAACTGTAAAAATGTTGAACAAAGTTCCAACATAACTGATGGTTTCCTCGTATATGACTGCGCCCATTTCTTTAATGTAAAATATATGGCTTATTCAACTGTTGGAAGGGAAAACAGTTATTGCTTTGGCACCCATTGCCCGGGTGGCTCTGAGTTTTTGATACGCTGCTGCCAAACTGTAGTAGCTAAAAGGTCGTTTGAATCCTATCTTGCAACCAATACATCTGATTCATACTATTCTTATGGGCTTGAAGACTGCACCAATTGTCTTTTTTCATTTAACCTGAAAAACAAGAAAAACTGCATAGGAAATTTGGAGCTTCCCAAGGATAAATTTGAAAGCATAAAGAAAAACCTGCTTTCTGAAATAGCCAGGGAACTAAAGAAGAAAAAATCTGCGCCTTCATTATTGGATATCATAAGAAAAAGCAGGCCAGTAGATAAAGCTAAACATATTGACCAATCTGCCAATGAAGAAAAACAGAACAAGGAAATTATTGAAAAGGAATTTTCCCTTACAAGCAGGCTTATTTTTGGAAAACAATTAGTTGGGATGGACAATTACGGTGGTTGGCTTATACAAAATCTCCACAAGGTAGAGGAGGCAAAATCAGCAATTAGCAATAAGAAAATCTTATGGTTGCCTTATGGGGTTTCCTTGGTTCCATTGCCTGAGCAACGGATAGTTACTATGGAAGAAGCAGAAGAACTCAGTAAACTCAGTATAAGTTCAGCTGAAGCACAGTCCATAACTTTGAAAAACGCGCATGAATGCATAGGAAAAATTGCATATTTAAAAGTTGATGTTCGATACGGCCAGAATACAAACCTGATAGACTGCACCTATTGCATAGACTGCTCTAATTGTTACAATGTGGCGGTAAGCCCCCGCTCAAAATACTGCGCCTTTAGTGTGTGGCCAAAGGATTCTCAAAACTGTTTTGGAGTATATTCACTTATGAACTCAAGTTTTTGTTTCAACTGCCATAATTCTGCAAAGTTAACGCGCTGTTTCGAGATGGATAATTGCAGGGACTGCTCGGATTCGATGTTCTGCCATAACTGCGAAGGGCTAACCAATTGTATGTTCTGTTTTAATACCAAAAGCAAACGTTATGCTATTGGTAATGTGGAAGTCGGGAAAGAAAAATATGAAGCGATTAGGAAAATGGTATTAGATGAGATATCCAAAAAACTGGAAGAAGAAAAAAGGTTTGACCACAGCATTTACAACCTAGGGACTGGGGGAAAATAATGGACATTAATCAGGCATTTAAGTCGACATTTATCTTGCTTTTCGGCCAGTGTAATGTGGAACTTGATGAGCTGGCAGAGTATCTCAAAAGATGGCATCCTAATGTCCAGGAAAAGAGGTCAGTTTCTGGAAACTCCATTGGTGTAGGCGCTACCCTCTACCCAAAAAATGCAAACTTTCTCTCCTATGATGAAATTGATTTTTCGAAGCAGTATTCTGGACTAAACATAAATGAGATAAAAGACATTGATTCGGTCAAAGAGGCGATAGGGGATCGGGTACATTATGTTGGAAGTAAGATTTTGGGAAACTCCGGAGAAATAGAAAATGGCGATGATATTTTTGACAGTTTTTATGTTAAAAATTCATGCAATATCCGCGCATCAAAATACGTGGCATATTCTTCTTTTGTAAGAGATAATAGTGAATTTGTATTTGGAGGAAACTGGTTTTTGAGAAGCAAGCACCTGATACGCTGCCTTGGGGCAGATAATATCAACCGGTGCTTTGAAACCTATTATTCCACCAACTGCGCAGACCTATTTTTCTGCTATGGCTGCCACGGTTGCGCAAATGCAATGTTTTCCTTCAACCTTCGGTCAAAAAGATATGCAATAGGGAATCTCGAGCTACCTAAGGATAAATATGCACAAATAAGGCAGAAACTAGTGGAGGAAAGCCGGGAGTACATTGAGAAGAATAAGTCATTTTATTCAATTTTTAGTTGGCCCAACCCATCGAACGAATTAAGGAAGAGGGTCAAAATACCAGAAAAGAAAAAAAGCGAGACGAATTTTGAACTCATTGATGATGCATTCCGAACGACCTGCAGGGTGGTGTTTGGGCAGGAAATCGGGAGCCTGCTTGAATTGGAAAAATATTTATTGGAAAAGCAGGAGCCAGTAGAGGAAGCTGATACCTACTTTGGAAATAAAACATATTATTCAAATTATTCTTTCTTTGGGTATATCCCTAAAAAACGGATGCTATCCCTTGAAGAGGCAGAGGAAATGGCAAAGCAGGCAATAGAGGTTAATGGTGGGGATGATCTGGAAAGCATAATGAAAAAAATTGAAAAAATTGCATTCTACAGGGTTGACCTTAATGAGGGTAAAAATGAAAATAACATATTTACGCACGTAGTTTACCATGGCAGCCATTCATATAAGGTTGAGGACATAACATTTGCAAAATATTGCGCCTGCAGCACCATGGCATTAAATTGCGAGTATGTTTTTGGCAGTTACTGGTCAATTTATTCAAAATTTTGCATACGATGCTATAATTCGGTTAATTTGACACGTTGTTTTGAGTTAAGCGAATGCAGCAATTGCGCGGATTCCCTCTTCTGCTATAACTGCGAGGATCTGAATAATTGCATGTTTTGCTTTAACGTTAAGGGAAAACGCTACGCGATAGGGAATGTTGAGATAGGGAAGGAAAACTATTTGAAGATAAAAAAGATAATTCTGAAAGAAATAGTACAAAAACTGCAAACGAAAAAAAGATTAGAACAAAATATCTTCAATCTTACTTCTTAGATTTCTTGGATTTTGATTTACTTTTTTCTTTGCCGAATTTCGATTCTTTTGCTTTTGATTGCTGCCTGGCATTTGATTTAGTGTTGGATTTGGTTTCGGATCTAGTTTCTTTAGGCCGCTTGGGGCTTGGTGTTGATTCTGCAAGCTCTTTTTGTGCTTCTATTGCCTCTTTTTGAGATGCTGCCTCCTTAGCCGCTTGCGCTTCCTTGCTTTTCTTCTCGTCCATCTTCATTTTTCCTAATTTGTAAATTACATCAGGAGTTTCCTGCAACAGTTCATTTTCATTAATAGGATCGGGGAAAATGGGTTTTGGTGCTTCTTCTTTAGGCTGATCCTTGTTGGTCGTATTCTTGTTGGCGGCATCATTGTTGGCCTGATTGTTCTCACCATTAGCATTAGTTGTAGTATTCGCACCATTTTCATTGTTTTGATGTGGGCCCTCATCACCATGAGTAGCGTAAATTAACTTGGTTTTTGGTTCATCCAGGCCGCTTTTTTGGTTTTGCTTATCGTTTTGTTTATTTGGATCATTTCCAGTGTAATTTCCAGTGTAGTTACCAGAATAATTTGGGATGAATTGCTCATTGGACGGTTTTGGCTGGATATCTGGCCTTGGCTCAGTGGGTGTTCCGGCATCGGCTGCGTGACCTGAATCAAATGTTTCCTTAAGGCCCCATCTTTGGGCATCAACAATCCTAAGCTTCATTGGAAGAAGGTATTTTACACCATCAAATAGACGCACGATGCACTCCCTCTGATGGAGACGGACGAACATTTCCTTCTTGGACTCTTCAAGTTCAGTAGTGGACCGGGATTTTTTGAAATATTCCTCGACCTTAATTTCCATGATCGAGCTGAGCATGGTGGCATCCTGCTTGTTTATCTTAAAGGCTATGATATTACGGATATTGGAAACGATTGAATCGTTTACTTCTTTGGTTAACTGGCCCAAATACTGACAGGATAGATAAGCAAATAAATTGAATTTTCTTGTTTCCGCAAGAATATCTTTAGTGACCCTTGTCTCTACCCTTGGGAACTCATCAACAACCATTATCGTCGGCTTATCCTGCAGTTTGCCGGTAATAGCAAGGATATACATCTGGTTGATTATGGCGCCAGCAAGGAAACTGATCATCCGTCTTCCGAAGAATTTTGGGTCAAAAGAAATAACAGTCATCTTGTTTTGCTTTATTGAGTCAAGAAGGCTTTCGCGGACCTTTTCCTTGCCTAAATAAAGCTGGTACTCGCCGATGAAGTTTAGTATGGGCAAAATCGCGTTATTGAAGTGGTGAATATGGATGTCATTGTATTCCTCATCAAAGAACCGCTTTACCTCATCATTATCGCACATGCTTACGTATTCCGCCTTTATTGAAGAATCTGTAAGAAGGGCGCTTATATTGTTCAGTTCGAGCTTGTTGATCGAGGTAAGGAGGTGCGTTGCATAGAAAAGTACCCGCTCGGAATATTTGTTTTCCTGGCCAATCGAAGAAGCGATTAACTGCGAAACAAGCTGGGTAAGCATCGGCGATTTTTCCTGGCCGACATCAAGGGGCTCGACATAATTTTTTATGAAATTAACGATCTTGCTATCAGGGAATAAATGGGCAAATTCGCCGTGCGGATCGACAACTACCACTCGGACATTATTGCCGTATTTGGCCTGAAGGGCCCGAAGAAGAACATATAATGCCTTACTTTTACCAGACCCGGATGTACCTGCGATAAGGGTGTGCTGGAACGGGTCGTAATTGTCCACACCTAAACTCATATCATTATCTTCAAAGATAGGGAATTTTGAGGTGGTGGACATTTTTTTTGGTAGTGGTTCGAGAAGCTCGATGTAAATCGAAGGGTTCTTTTCCAGGTTAATTTTCAGGAATTTGGTCGGGCTGGTTATTACTACTTTGCCGGCCCTTCCTTTAGTGTCAATTGCGGTCCCGGTTACAATAAACCCGCCAAGGATCTTGGTTATATTTAAGGTAAGCTGCTCGATGCCTTCTTTTAGGATAAAATCAAGAAGATCGTTCTTGCCCCCATTAATCAGGTAGAACTTTGGAAAAGGAAAAAAGGAACCAGAAGATGTGACCAACAAGCTCGGATCGGTTAACCTAAAAGGAAATATGAGTGGGGAAACATTTTGAAGCCGTTCCTTTTCTTTTATGTAAAAACGGACAGTGTTATTGTCTCTCTTAATAATCAGTTGGAATGCATTTATACCAAGGATATCTGAAGGGTCGAAGAACCCAAGAATAGGGAACCTGGTTTTCACTATCCTATTGCATAGGTTCTTGACATCTTCCTCCTCTACCTTCTCGGAATAGAGGTGCATTTCCCTAACTTCCATTTACATCCCTACTATATCCACATTTATCTATTGATCATAACAATTTAAATACATACGCTTCGACATATTTTACGCAGTTTTATGCTATAAAACCATACTTTGGACAGGTATATCAGAAAATTGTATATTTCGATGGCTTTTTATCCTTTGTAACTGAGATCAGAATAGATTAAGTGCCTAATCAGCGACAGAATAAACGAATAAATAAAGAAGATAAAAAGACCGATCGAGTTGAACAGGAGATTAAAATGGACGAAAAAGAGTACAAAGACTGGTTGTCAAGTTACACGGATTACGACAAATGTCTGAATTCCTTCTACAACCAAAAGCAGTTTTTCAGGTTAAACACCCTCAAAATCAACTCGGGCGAGTTCTACGGCACTAGCAAGATAAAATACAAAAAATCCCCTTACTACGATCTTGCATTCGAACTTGAGGAAGATTCTTCCTTTGCTATAGGGAAAACCTGGGAGTATTTTTTGGGTTATATCTATCCGCAGAGTTTGAGCTCGATTTTGGTTTCGCTAGTTTTGGATCCAATGGTAACGGATAAAGTATTGGACGTTGCAGCTTCGCCTGGATCGAAGTTCTCGCATATGGCAATGCTTATGGACAATAAGGGCGTTTTGGTTGGGAATGAGCGAGATAAGGAAAAACTTTCGGCCCTTTATTCAACAATAAATCGCCTGAACATACTCAATTGCATAGTAACCTTGCGCGATGGCGGTAGGTTAAATTGGAAAGGCAGATTTTCTAAAGTTTTATTGGATGCGCCTTGTACTGCACTTGGTAGTGGTGAAGGGGCTAGCAAGCGCTGGGAAATCGAGCATTCGGCACGGATAAGTGGCTTGCAAAAAAGAATGCTCTTTAACGCTTATGATGCGCTAAAACCAGGCGGCCAGCTGGTTTATTCCACTTGCACATATGCAAAGGAGGAAAATGAAGAAGTGGTTTTGAATTTGCTGGAAAATGTACCAAACGCAAAACTCGAAGTAATAGATTCGAAATTCGCTGATCCAATTCCTCATGAGCAGGGACTTAGCGATTATGGGGATGAATTCAAAAAATGCTATCGGATTTATCCGCAGCATATTGAAAGCGAAGGATTTTTCATTGCAAAAATAAAGAAAGGAGAATAGTTTGATTTTGCTGCATTGAAGGTGAATGATTTGGGTTTTATTGGAAATAAGGAAAAGAACTTCAGAAAATACCTTGAGAACCATTTTGGGATAGTTCTCCATCAGTCGATTGCAATATTCTATCAGGATGGAGTACGGATCGGTAATAGGGAGATTACCAAAAGCGATATTGATGGTGAATTGGGTTATGCTGCGTGCGATGCTGGGTTCAACCCCACAAATTCACTCATTCAGAATTTTGGCCATTTAGCAAGGAAAAATTTCATTCAAGTCAATGCTGAGGAAGGGAAGCAGTTTGCATCGGGAAAACCGCTTTCTGTTGATTTAGGGGTAAAAAACAAGTACATCATCGTAAAATATCAGCAACATATTGTTGGTTTAGGCCAGTATGATTCAAAGAAAAAGAAAATAATAAATAAGATACCGCAGAAAAGAAGAAGGGAGATAATTAATTCGATATAATTGAATGAAATGTAATAGAAAAAATGGATGAGGTCGAGAAATATGTCAGTATTAGAATGCGCGGATAAATGCGGATCAGTAGTTGAGGCTAACCGTTGTTGCGGCAACATGATGAGCCTATCAGGAGAGAAACTTCATTGTGCAAGCTGCAAAAAAGAAGTTATGGCAAACCGCTGCTGCGGAAAACCGATGAAAGAGAAAAAAATGTAGTTGAATTAAAATGGGAGCCGTAAAAACTTTGGTTAAAGGAGTAGCACTAGTTGCTATGATCAGATGGGGACCGGGCTTAATAGAAAAAATAAAAACGATCCAGAATGCAAATACTATGAGTAGCCTAATTGAAGAAACTATAGTGAAAGAAACGCCTACATCGATTGTAGTTCGAACAAATTCTGAAGAATTTTCAATAAATTCAAGAAGAAAAGCACCAGATTGCAAACGGAAATTTAGTGGCTTTGTATCAATCGAAATAGCGGCTAACAATAACGGAACACTGGAAGTCGTAAGGGCAATGGATTTTTCCGCAGGGAAATTTTGTTTAACTAGTCAGCGCGAAAAGTCAGAATGAGTCATTCTTTTATCCATTTCTCATAATCTTCTTTACTGAACGTAAGTGGAAGGCCATAATAACTACAAGAGCAATTTATTGTTGGTAAAATTGATTTAAAGCCAGCGATTGCAGGGCTCACGTAATCTTTTGCTTCAACCGGGCGTTTGCATTTTGGACATGCAGTTATTGATTTGACCATAAACCTATCTCATTATAGCAAAACTATTTAAGTTTCAGTATACGCTTAGGATTAAACTGCAATCCTACTGGCCATCAATTTAAATATCCTTCTAGTTATATTTTTTACCACTTATTAAGCACAATTAGGTAAGATATTTATGGACAAACCATCATTCGTTCGGCTTGTTACCGGCATTCATGCAAAAAGAGAACACGGAGAGAATACTGATCAGGAAGAAAGTAGAATGCATGAAGAGCTAAAAATAGCAGCGAGAAATGCAAATATAGACATATTACTAGTGCCAGTTAAATTCTTAAAAAGTTTTAAACCTGAGATAGTTCGCGAAATACGCGATCTTTTTCTTCAGGCCATACAAAAACTTGGAGATGATGATCGTTTAGATGATCTCCAGCGCTTAGCGCAGGATAAGGATATAACGACTTCAAAAGAGATCAGAGAAGCTATTGTGACAGCGACAGAAAAAATGATTTTCAGGAGAAATATGGCAAGCCAAAGAGTACAGGAAAATGGAGCTGCGGCACAAGGCAAAACACTACGATTAAAACTTCCAAAGCTGAGCGGCTTTGATGAAGTAGCCGAATACGCAAGAGGGCTGTTTGAAAAAGCCAGCAAGATAGTGATTGCCCAAGACCGCCCTTTGCAGGAGCTTGTAATTAATTTTGTTGATTATATTATAGACCCAAACCAGACACCGGTGCTTCTTGTTGGCCCGACCGGTTGTGGAAAAACATACTCAATCAGAACTCTTGCTGGCTTAATCGGGATTCCGTTTATTGAAATAGTTATGCCCGATATGAGTCCGGCATCTTATCGAGGAAATAATCTCGAAACGCTTCTTTATACGGAAATAAGCGGCAAGGTGTCTGCTATTGGCGGTTATCCTGAAAGAATGATTATTTATATTGACGAATTTGACAAGCTCGCATTCCGGGGTGACGAAAGCAACGGTCTTTCGAAACAGATACAGGCACAGCTTCTGAAGCTGTTTGAGCGCAGTGCAGTGGTTACCTCATCAACTGAACGCGGGGAAATTCGAAAGATTAAGTTTGAGGCGCTGGCTGTACTTTCCGGCTCTTTTTCATTTATTGAATCAGTACGTGCAAGCAATATGATAAGCAAGGATGACTTGCTTGATGCCGGCTTCATATGCGATCTTATTGGGAGAATACGATTGCTCGCTCCATTTAGAAAACTAGATGTTTCTGATCTTGAACGAATATTGACAAGCGGAGCATGTGACGTGTTGGCAAGAAGTACTGCACTATGCACAGCAATGGGTTTTTCTGTGGAATTGGATAAGGGAGCCATAGTAACTCTTGCACAACTTGCTGTAGAAGATGATCTTGGTGCACGGTCATTAAATAATTATGCCGAAAACATGTTCGCCAGAGTAAGACGCGATGCGATATTCCCTAGTGCTGAAATGCCTGATGACCTCAGAGAAATAAAACAAAAAGGAAAATTGTTAATCACTGCGGATTTGGTAAAAAAGTATGTTGCCGGAGATCTAAAAGCAAAAAAAGGAAGGCTGCAAATGGGTTTTGCAGGAAAATAATCATTTAGGCTTCATCGTTCCCCATTTCTTCAATGCTTCAGCTAATTCAACACTGGATTTTGCTGTTTCCTGTAAAGTACGCCCATCCAGGTATCCTTCTATTGCAGCCATTGATGCTTTTGCTCCAGCCCGTGTTCCTTTAGGGTGGCCATGAATCCCGCCGCTAACTAGCAAAACAAGATCGGTTCCGTAAATGTCAAGAACAGGTGGAATCAATCCCGGATGCAAACCTCCAGAAGAGCAGGGAAAGGCAGATTTCATATGATGCCAGTCCTGATCAAGTAAATGCCCTTTGAGCGCTTTTGTTTTCTTTTCACGAAGCACGTCGGCTATTGCAGTAACCTCTCGTTTATCACCAACAAGTTTACCAACTGCCGTACCAGAGTGAATCTGGCTAACCCCAATTATTCGCATTAATTTTGCCAAAAGCTGCATAGTCATTCCATGCTTTGGGTTTCGGTCAAACATCGCATGCATTGCCCGGTGAGCGTGAATAGCAAGCCCCAAATCAGAAGCATAATCCCGTAAAGTCATAACTCCAGAGTATCCTGTAACAACTACATCAATCATGCAATAATTCCATCCATAATTTGCAAGCATTTTTGCCCGCTTTTTCATTACTTCAGTTTCTGCACTAATGTTGATGAAAGCAGATTTTCTTTCTCCAGTTAATTTTTCCGCTTTATCACGCATTTTGGTCATGAGCTTGACACGGTCTTCGAACTTATTGAAGCTGGTTGAAGAAAGATTCTCATCGTCCTTTACAAAATCAAATCCGCCCATCCAGGTTTCAAAACCAATTTGAGCATGCTCTAGAGCACTAAAACCTATTTTTGGCTTTGGGACAGCGCCAGTTAATGGTCTCTTGTAAACCTTCATCATCTTCCTGATTCCATCCATCCCGAAATGAGGGCCTTTGAAATGCTTTAGGTATGCCTGAGGGAAACTAACATCAACTAATCTAAGGTTCTTGACTGCTTTCATACCAAAAATATTTCCTGCAATCCCGCTTAGCAATTGTGGCATATTGCCCATTTCCCATAATACTAAAGGATATGCTACTTTTACGTAATTTCCGTCAACATGAAATGCAGTTGCCTGAAGTTTTTTCATTCTTGGAGGTAATTTGAACAATGTTGTCCAGGTACCAGTAGAACTTTCTGATGCAATCCTTCCAATTGCTTCCTTCACACTTATTCCTTGATCAGGCTCAAAGTAGAATAAACAGATAAGATCGTCTTTAGCTGGTTTGTAATTAAAATCCACAAATTCCAAATACCATTCAACCTTGTTGGACATGAGTTTGAACGCCCAGACAAAACATATAAAGCTAACGGCCGTTTAGGTTAGATCAGGATGATTAAATGAAATTAATTGGAAAAAAATGTGTTGCATGCGAAGGCGGAATCCCTCCACTAAAGCCGGAAGAAGTGCAGAAATACATGGGGCAGGTAAATTCGGAATGGAAGTTAGTTGGAATAAAAATAGCAAGGCAATTCAAGTTCACGGATTTCAAGCAAGCGCTGGCTTTTGTAAACAAGGTTGGCGCAATTGCAGAAAAAGAAGGCCACCATCCTGATATCCATATCGAAAAATGGAACCACGTACGAATTGAGCTCTATACTCATTCAATTAATGGGCTGCATGAAAATGATTTTATTGTGGCGGCGAAAATTGACAAAATTCTATCAAGATAATCTCTGCAAAGGAACGCGAGCGATATGTCCAGGCTGGATGCCGACACTTCTTCTTAATTCTGCGTTTGTTGCAAGTCTTCTTGCAATAGCAGGATAATCTGCAGCAGGGGCATTAGGATAGGAAGACGCTTCAGCCATGCGGGGAAATAAAGGATGAGTGCCAAAGCCGGCTAGTGCCACTACCTGACCGGCATCCATAATTTCTAATATAAAAGGATCTTTAGGCAACGTAGCAAGTTCGCGACTAAGTAAAAAACTAGCTTTTAGTTGATTGGCTAAACTATCTGGAAGAGTAAAGGGTACTCCATCAGTATACTCAAAATCATGCTTTTCTTGCCCCTGGAGCCGTAGTAACGCAGGAACAAAGGAAACAGCCTCTGAAGGAATGCGTTTGGAAAGAACAATTACATCAGAAGAACCAGAAATTTTTGATTTTGCTCTGGCAATATCATCTGCAGCTACCCCCGCATTTCTTAATGTTTGATCGCTGGGCGCAGCGATATGAAGAATACCTTGCTCGGTAATAGTAAAACCATGTGCCTCTAATGATTCTAAAAATCCGTCAACAGGGGCATGGCGTCTGGAATAGGTTGCTATGACTATCCCATCTTCAGCTAATGCAACATGAACTTGACGAAATAAATTGGTTAGGCTTTCACTGGTCAATCTATGGATGCTTTGCAAAACTACTGTCCGGGCGGTTGGAAGTTCTGAGCTTTTACCTTGGTGGAATGTCTGCATCTGCTCATAACCAATAGGTAGAAAAAGCCCAAGCTCTCCTGCTGCCTTAGTAAGAGGGCGTGGGTACAAGCTTACTTCAAGGATTGTTCTATTGGTAAAAAGATGACCCAAACTACGCAGCAAGCCTACCATTTCACGGAATGCATGTAGATTGTTAAGGCGTTGCGAAAGGGCAGCTTTGGCAGCAGGGGTCTCATCGTTTCTTTCTAGAGCCAGTTCTACAGCCTGATCAGGGGTAAGACCTTTCTTTTGGGCTATAGCAAGGAAAAGTTCAGGATAGGATTGGATACATTCGGATATGAAATGACGACTATAAGGAAGTAAACCTAAATTTTTCAGTGCTCTTGAAGTAGGGATACCATTGAAAGATTGAATAACCGGAAGAAGAATTTCAAGGGCTATTCTTTTGTAAATAGAATCCAGCCAAGAAGGGTGATTTTTACAAATTGAAAACAATCCTTCTTGAGTGGCAGTTTGAGCCTTTAGATCATCCACGGGTAATGCTTTGATATATTCCAATGCACGTTTATTTTGAGCTTTAATAAGTGCCGGATTAGAGTCCATGCTTTCGGCGATGAATTTACGATTGTAAGGGAGGGATCTTAACCTGGCAAGCGCTTTGGAAGTAGGAATGCCATTGAAAGATTGAATTATTGGAAGAAGAATTTCTTCTTCAATTCTTTGATAAATAACGTTAAGATAAGAGGAATAATTTCTACAGATTAAAATTAGGCCTTTTTGTTTACCGCTTTGAGCTTTGAGTTCAGCAACGGTTAGTTGTTTTATGTATTCTACTGCACGTTTGTTTTGAGCTCCAGATAGGGTTGAGTTGGCTTTGATGCGTTGGGAGATGAAGGCAGCACTGTACGGAAGAGCCTTTGATTTAGTAAGTACGGTAGGAATAGGGATACCATTGAAGGATTGTATGGCGGGAAGAATAATTTCTAGATCAATCCGTTTATGAAGGGCCTTGAGTAACTTAGGATTATCTTGGCAGATTGATGTTAGGCCCATTTGTTTGGCAGTTTGAGCTTTGAGTTCATCAACTGATAATGATTTGATATATTCCACTGCACGTTTGTCTTGAGCTCTAGCAAGTATTAGATTTGTTTTGATGCGTTCGGAGATCAAAGTGTGACTATACGGGATAGATCCTGAACTTGCAAGTGCCGTAGGTGTAGGGATCCCTCTAAAGGATCTTATGGCTGGAAGAATAACTTCTGCATCTATTCTTTGATGAAGAGGTTTAAGCCATAAAGGATGATCCTTACAGTTTGAAATTAGGCCTCCTTGTTTTGCAGTTTGAGTTTTGAGTTGATCCAGGGGCAGTTGTTTTATGTATTCTATTGCGCGTTTATTTTGAGCTTGGGAAAGTACTCGGTTTGCTTTGATGCGCTTGGAGATAAAAGTAGCTGGATATGGAAGGGATTCTAATTTAGCAAGTGCTTCAGAGCTAGGAATACCATTGAAAGACTGGATTGCTTCTAATATTGCTTTATCTTCAGAAGAGTAGTCCTTAGACATAAGTATCTGTTATATATTATGTAAGAACGGTATATAAGGTTGATGTTTTAGAGTGTAAATATCATTAACTTTTTTGGTCTACCGCTTTCTTAAACGTATCAAAAACAAGCAATGCGCAGCGCATTCTTGAAGGGTTTTTATCTAAATTAATTTTCAGCAAAGCTAAGCAATCATCTTTTGTTATTATGTTTAATTGCTCGACCGATTTTCCTTTCAAATAACCGGTAAAAAGTGATGCACTGGCCTGACTTATTGCACAACCTTTTCCGATGAATTTTGATTCGCTGACTTTGCCATTACTATCAATTTTAATAAAAAGCTCAATTGAATCTCCACAGGTGGCATTGCCAAGCTCAGCTCGGTAGGTCGGTTCTTCCATTTTACCAAAATTAAGCGGATTCTTGTAAAGATCAATAATAAATTGCTGATAAATTTCTTCCATTTTTAGTCATCTCTTTATGAGAATATTTTTTTAGCCCGTTCCAACGATTGAACAAGCAAATCAACTTCCTCTTTTTTGTTGTAAATATAGAAACTTGCCCGGGTACTTGCATCTACTTTTAACCGCTCATGCAATGGCATGGTGCAGTGATGACCGCTTCGTACTGCAATACCATCGGCGTCTAAGAGTGCTGAAACATCATGAGGATGGATTTTTTCCATACTAAAAGCAGCAAGTGATAAACGTTTTTTTGGCTCAGTTGGGCCAAGTACTCGCAGGCCATTTATTCCGGAAAGAGCGTTTAGAAGATAAGAACTAAGTTCATGCTCGTATGAAGTAATTTTATCCATACCAATTTTATTCAAATAGTCTATTGCCGCACCTAGACCAATAACAGCACCAACATCTGGAGTACCGCTCTCAAACTTATTTGGTAATTCGTTCCAAACGCTGTTTCGCTCTGCGTGAACTTCTCGAATCATATCGCCACCATAAAGAAATGGATCCATTTGCTCAAGGAACTCAGTTTTTCCATATAAGACGCCTGAGCCAAAAGGTGCCATGAGTTTATGGCCAGAAAAAATAAGGAAATCGCAATTTGATTCTTTTACATTGGTTTTTACTGAAGGTACTGATTGGGCACCATCAATAAAGCAAACTGCACCTTGATCATGAGCAATTTGGCAAAGTTTTTTTGAATCAGTTATTGTTCCTAGTACATTTGATGCTGCTGAAAAAGCAACAAATTTTGCTCCTTTTACTTTTTTTTCAAATTCATTTTCACTAATTTGACCATCTTCAGTTATATCGACAACAACGAACTCTGCACCTTTTTTGTAGGCAAGCTGTTGCCAGGGAACAAAATCACTGTGATGTTCCATAATCGTAGTTACAATTTTATCTCCTTTTTTAATGAATTTTTCTCCCCAAGCCCGCATTACTAAGTTTGCAGCTTCAGTTGCGTTCCTAGTGAAGATAATTTCTTTTTGATCAGGTGCAGCAATAAATTTTTGTACTTTTTCCCTAACTGCTTCATAAGAAATAGTAGCTTCTTCTGCCAACGTATGAAGTCCTCTTGCGACATTTGCATTTTTGTTCTTGTAAAAACCAGTTACAGAATCGATTACTTGAATGGGACGTTGGGCAGTTGCAGCTGAATCCAGGTAAATTAAGTCCTTACCATTGACTTTATTGTTGAAGATTGGAAAATCTTTTCTTATTTTATCAACATCAAACATTACTTCTGCCCCTTAACATAACTTGAATATCCTTTTTCCTCAATTTCATGAGCAAGCTTTTCGTCTCCTGAAAGAATTATTTTGCCGGCTGCAAGAATATGAACAAAATTTGGTTTTATGTACTTGAGAATTCTTGGATAGTGAGTAATAACCAAGAAACCACGTGTTCCGTCATTTAGTTCTGAAATTGCCTGAGAAATTATTTTGATTCCATCAATATCTAATCCTGAATCAACTTCATCTAAAATTACTAATTTTGGTTTAAGTGCCATCATCTGTAAAATTTCAAGCCGTTTCTTTTCTCCGCCTGAAAAGCCAACATTCAGTTCCCGACTCACGAAAGTTTCGCCCATTCCTAATTTTTCTGAGTTTTTAACAAGGTCTTTGTGGACCTGGACCATTTTATCTAAATCTTGAGCAGAATTATCTTTCATTGCAACTGCTTTTCGGATAAATGTGCTTACTTTGACTCCTTCAATTTCTTCAGGAGCCTGAAATGCCAAAAACATACCAGCATTGGCCCGCTCATTGGCTGGTTTATCAGCTAGTTCTTTCCCATCTAGCTTTATGCTTCCGGATACTTTGAGAGAAGGATGTCCCATTAGTGCTTCTGCTAATGAACTTTTACCAGCACCATTTGGACCCATGACTGCATGAATCTCACCGATCTTTATGGCTAGAGTTATGCCCTTGATGATTTCCTTATCTTCGATAGAAACTTTTAGGTCTTTAATTTCGAACATATCAATTACACCTATAATTCCATTTCATCTCTATGTTTTTCAACAAACTTGCTTATTTTTCTGTTAGTTTTTGCTGCGTTTAAAATATCTTCTTTAAATCTATTTATTTTATTATTACATTCGGACAAATCAGCATCGGATGCGACGGAAAACCCCGGTTTACGTGTAATAGCACTGTCATAAGATACTTCATATCCTGCTTTACCCGACCAGAAAACACTCCAACCCTGATCTTTATCACAATAGCATTTTTGAAGACCAATGCCTTTTTTACGATCATAAACTAATTGCATTTCGGTCGGTTTGTGGCTAAAAATCATAACTCCTTTTCCTGACTGAGCTGCCTTCGAAATTAATTCGGATAATAAAATCCAGTCACGTTCGCCTCTTAGAGGTTGTGATCGCCGAGGAGGCTGGTATCTCCGCGGAGGTCTTGAGTAGTGTTTTGTTTTCATATATAGAATATTTAGGTATGCCTAAAATTTTAAACCGATCGACACATCTATTATATAGGTAAAATTAGGCAAATTGCAGTTAAACGGATTGTGAGTAATAATATGACAAACCAGCAGATAGACTTTAGTTATGCAAAATACGATTTCAAAGATGATATCAAATACAAGCACTTAACGGCTAAAGGCATTGATGAACAAACTGTACGAACGATTTCTGAAATAAAGAACGAACCGCAGTGGATGCTTGAAACCCGGTTAAAAGCATTAAAAATATTCAAGAGCAAGCCAATGCCAAACTGGGGAGCGGATCTTAGTCAGATCAATTTTGATGATATTCACTATTATGCCAGCCCGACAGATGAAAAATTTAATGCCTGGGACATGGTTCCCGAGGATATCAAAAAAACTTTTGATAAAATTGGGATTTCTGAAGCTGAGCGGAAGTTTTTAGGTGGTGCGAGCGCACAATATGACAGTGAGGTCGTGTACCATAACCTAAAAAAAGAATGGAGCGAACAAGGAGTAGTTTTCCTTGATATGGATACTGGGTTAAAGGAGTATCCTGAAGTTGTCAGGCAATATTTTGGCTCAGTTATTCCAATAACAGATAATAAATTTGCAGCGCTAAATAGCGCGGTCTGGTCTGGGGGAAGCTTCGTTTATGTTCCTGAAAACGTGCATGTCAAAATCCCTTTACAGGCGTATTTCAGAATTAATACGCAGAATGCTGGGCAATTTGAAAGGACGATGATAATCGCTGAACCAGGCAGCAGAATAAATTACGTGGAGGGATGCTCCGCCCCAGTTTATTCAGCTGGAGCATTACATAGCGCAGTTGTAGAAATAGTAGCTAAAAAAGAAGCGTATGTCAGGTATACAACGATCCAGAACTGGTCTTCCAATGTTTACAATCTTGTTACTAAGCGCGCAGTAGCGCACGAAAATTCGGTTGTTGAGTGGCTCGACGGAAATATCGGCTCACGAGTTACCATGAAATACCCCTGTATTATTTTGAAGGGAAAAGGCGCACGTGGCGAAGTATTATCAGTTGCTTTTGCAGGAAAAGGACAGAACCTGGATGCTGGTGCAAAAATCATCCATCAGGCACCAAATACTACTTCACAGATAATTTCAAAAAGTATTTCGCAGGCTGGTGGCCGCAGCTCCTACCGGGGGATGCTAAAGGTAGTTAAAGGCGCAACGAATTGCAAAGCGTTTGTACAATGCGATGCTTATCTTTTGGACCAGGCATCGCGATCGGATACTTACCCTACAATACAAATTGATGAAGATACAACTACTATTGGCCATGAAGCTAAAGTTGGTAAAATTGGAAGTGAAAAGCTCTTTTATTTAATGAGTCGGGGAATTCCGGAAAAAGATGCTTTAGCAATGATTGTTCTTGGGTTTATTGAATCATTTACAAAGGAACTGCCAATGGAATACGCGGTTGAATTAAATCGGCTAATTGAAGTGCAGTTGGAAGGGGCAGTCGGATAATTGTAAAATTTGATTGGAAAAAATTGTGGGTCGAACCAAATGAATGAATTAACGCTCAAAGATAAAGATCGAGTTGAAGTAACCAATAGTTCTGTAGTTACAATTAGCGATAACTCTAGTCCAATTATTATCATAAAACCGGAAGGTAAAGCCGAAATACGGCTAAAAATCGGCAAGAATTGTTCGGTCAATTGTTTCATAATGCAGGAAAAAAACTCAGATTTGATCCAATTAAATTCAATTGGAGAGCATTCAGTAATTAATGTTCATGGGCTCTGGCTCAATAACGGAAACGGGAAAATAACAAACAGCCTTGATGGATCTTTTGCACAGGCTTACGATGTCCATGTGTTTGCGCAAAAAGGAAATAACAAATTTTATCTGGATTCACGGTTACGCCATGCAAGCGATAATACAAAAGGAAGCATACTCGTTAAGGGAGTTGCAAAGGACGAAGCATCTGCGAAATTGGATGGAATGATAAAGATTGAGAAAAATGGTGGTGGGGCCTCATCTTTCCTTAGCCAGCACGTAATTTTGCTTAATCCGGGAGCACATGCAACAGCAAACCCGGAACTGGAAATAGAAAACAATGATGTTTCTTCAAGGCATGCAGCATCAGTTTCGCAGATTGATGAAGAAAAAATATTTTATTTAATGTCACGCGGCATTAGCAGAGACGAAGCGCGAAAACTGATTATTGAAGGGTTTTTGGAATCGGCAATTGAAACGATTAGCGTAGATGAAATAAAGAAGGAATTTATTGAAAAAACGATTGCTAGCTTCTAATTCTTTGTAGCTCTTAGGATTGGACCCGCAAAAGAGCGGCAAAATCTTTTTAAAACCTCCATAGGAAAAGGAAGTAAAACTAATTTACTTTTGCTACAATCAAAAGGATAACGGGTAATTCATATGAAAAAGGAAGACGAGTTTGGATTCGAGAGAGTACTTGAGGTTTATGACCAGAAAACTGGCATGCAGGGCGTTTGTGTAATCCACAACACAGCCCGTGGCCCAGGAAAGGGCGGAATACGCATGGTCCCTGATGTAACTACTGCGGAAGTTATGGGGCTTGCGCGTGCCATGAGCTGGAAAAATGCAATGGCAGACCTTCCATTTGGCGGAGCAAAAAGCGGAATAAAGGCTGACCCAAGAAAATTAACTCCAGAACAAAAAGAAGGATTAATGCGGGCATTTGCAGGAAAAGTAAGGGAATTTATCCCTGGACTTTATATTGCCGGGCCAGATATGAACACTACTGAAAAGGAAATGGCCCAATTTGCTGATGAAATTGGAAGTCCAATGGCATGCACAGGTAAACCGTCCAATATTGGCGGGTTGCCTCATGAATTAGGCTCCACTGGCTTTGGAGTTGCTACTGCCACAAAAGTTGCAGTAGAGCATCAGGGTAAATCACTAGATGGAATGACTGTTGCTATTGAAGGATTTGGAAATGTTGGAACTTTTACAATGAAATTCCTTGAAGAATGGGGTGCAAAAGTAGTTGCCCTATCTGATTCAAAAGGCACAATATACAACAAAGATGGATTGAAATACGAAACAATGATGAAGGCAAAATCAGAAAAAGGCACAGTTACTGCAGCTCATGGAGAAAAATTAGATGCAGCCAAATTGTTTGAACTGCCTGTTGATATTCTTGTTCCTGGTGCAAGGCCAGATGTAATAACCCATGCAAATGTCGGTAATGTAAAAGCCAAAATTATAACTGAGGCAGCCAATTTACCGATAAAATATGATGTCGAGCAGATCTTAATGAAAAAGAACGTGGTTATACTGCCTGATTTTGTAGCTAATGCAGGTGGAGTTATTTCCAGCTATTGCGAAACTATGAGCTGGAATGAAAAGAAAATGTTCGAAGTTGTTGAAGAGAAACTCAGGACCAATACTAAAATTATGCTCGAGCGTGCAAAAGAAAATGATACCCGGGCAGCAGCGCTTGTTATTGCCAAAGAGCGGATCAAAGAAGCAATGGAAAAGAAAGGCGAGTGGGGAAAGCAGTACGTTTGATTTTATTTTTTTGATTCCCTTATTAGTTCCTCTAAATTTTTTTCAACATTCTCTTCAATTGCACGCTTTTGAAGGTATTTCATATCGAGAGTTTTTTGTTCCAATAAGATTGCTAGTGCATCATCAAGGTCCTGTTGGCTTCCATAAACTAATTTTGCGATAATTATATCTTCAGGCTCTTCCATCCATGCTTTGATACCAAAAATTTCTTTTTGTTTGGCCCTCTTAAATCCTGCTAATTCGAGAGAGCTTTTTCCCCAACTAAAATCTGCTCTAAACGGATGATCAGGCAAATATGCATTGAAATGGGTTTTGTCTTTGTAGCCCTCAGTTATGTCATAGTCACGAACTTGAAAGCCATTATTTTTTAGGCAGTCATATAATTTTTTTAGCTCTTTTTCAGTTATTGATAAGGAGATATCACAATCCATAGTGCTTCTTGAGCGGCCGTAGTACATTGCAGCTACTCCCCCTATTAGCATATATTGAATATTGCCATTGTTCAGGGCAATGAGAAGTTTTTTTACGAACTCACTAAGGAGTATCTTTTCTGCCATGATAAAGTTCCTCTCTTAAAATTTTTAGAATTTCTTTTTTGCTGAGTTTCGGATTTTCTTTTTTTATCCTCTCTTCGAAAATAGTTATTACAAGATTAGTTATATCTGACATGTATTCCAACTTGTCATTTCCGGTAGCATGGACCCTTCTTAGTGCTTCAACATCTTTCCTTACATCTCCCATACAGACTATTTCGAGCCATACGGTTAAAAGAGTTGTTCCCGCTATTGTAGATTGGTGAGGGAATGTTTGTTGTAGTATTATCCGATAAACCGGAATTAAGGGAAAGTTTTTGCAAGCTTATTGGAAAAGAAGTAAGCAAGGATGAACTCGGAATATACTCAGCGGATTCCGGTGCAAATGGCAATAAAATTTGGCTCATTGATCCAATACATTACCCTGAAAAAATTCAACCGCTTCTTTATTCCCTTTCAATGGCTGATTTAGTTGTGCTAATTGTAGATGGACTTACCCCTAAAGTTGGAGAACTTTTAGTTGCAATAAACTCGATGAAAATTGAAAAAGGGATCATCGTTTCTAATATCCCACTTCCAGTTACGGGAATGGTCCTTGAAAAATATGAAAAAGTTTCTGAACAGAATGCTGCCAAGGACAAGGTCTTGGCTGCACATGCTGCTAGCGCCGGCGAAAATGTGTTTTCTTTGGTACATAAAACTGCGAACGTAAAGTCGGTCGGTAATGTCGCATATGGCGCGCTTCGTGCAGGAAAAATAAAAAAGAACGATAAGCTCTTCATTGTACCGCATGGCCTTGATCTTGAAGTCCGGTCCATCCACATCAATGGTGCAGAGGTGGAAGAAGCAGCCGCCCCATCATTAGTCGAAATAGCTTACAAAGGCGACTTGGTTGAAAAAGGGATAATCGCGCCGCTTCGGCACGAGTTTCAAGTGGCCAATATTGTTAACGGCCGCTTTAACAAAAGCCCTTTTTTCAAGGACGAATTAAAAGGAAAAATTTATGCATACACGAATATGCAGTTTGTTGAAGGACACATGACAGACAATGATTTGAATCTTTCAGCACCTCTTGCTTTTGAAAAAGGCGAATCTATTCTTGTAATTGATGCCAGCAACCAGAAATTAAGGGTGGCCGGAGTTTTCCAGAGTAAATGGTGAAACTAAAGGTCGCTAACACAATAAACCTATATTTATAATTATATTTCTATTATAGGTTATGTCTGATAGCTTATGATCGGCCAAAGACCACAAGAGGATATTGCAAGAGGAAATGGAAAAACAGAACCTCTGCGCCATCTTATTTATGATTTACAGAAAACCAAAGAATCTGTTGCGCCAGAAGATATCCTAAGATACATTGTTGGAGAAGGCCCGGAAATTTCGCAATTAAAAGAGCGCATACGGATTTCTGCCCGGGTGAATATGCCGGTTCTTATCCTGGGTGAAACTGGAACAGGAAAAGAATTAGTTGCAATGGCATTGCATCTGCTTAGTCCCAGAGCCAAGGGCCCATACATTACAGTGGATTGTACTGCAATTGGAAAGGATTTGGCTGCAAGTGACTTATTTGGCCATGTTCGAGGCTCATTTACCGGCGCAATTGCAGAGCGGGAAGGGAAATTCCACGCAGCCCATAGCGGAACTATATTCCTGGATGAAATTGCTGAATTAGACCAAGCAGTTCAGGCAAAACTATTAAGAGTGATACATGCTGGAGAGTACGATAAAGTCGGCGCAAATATCCCCCAGCATGTTGATGTAAAAGTCATTGCAGCCACCAACCGGGATGTTAATGGGGATATTTTTAGGTTGGATTTGCGCCATCGCCTTGGTTTTCACATCACCACTCCGCCCTTAAGGCAACGCATTGATGATATCCCTCTTTTGGCAAATTATTTCCTTACGAGCTTTAAGGATAAATATGGGGTACAAATTGAACTGGCAAAAGAATCATACGAATTGCTAAAGATTTTTTCTTATCCTGGAAATATCAGGCAACTAAGAAACATTGTTGAGTGGGCAGCTACTTTTGCCATGCATTATAAAAAGGACATAATTTCTCGTAAAGAAATCGATGATGCTTTACGCAATCTTGCAGGAATGGAATTTCCTGAAACATTAAGGCCAGAGGATAGGCTTGGAATGGTGGCAAGTTACCTTCCGGATCTTGATGTCCGTACTAACGAAATGATGCTGATTCTGGAAGCTTTGAGAAGAACAGAAGGCAGCACATCTAGAGCTTCGAAATTATTGGGAATAAGCACAAGAACAGTCCAGTACCACATAAGAGCTCTTGCTGATGCCCTTGGCATGGAAAAAGTAGACTTAAATGATCTTCCTATTGGGACCATACTACAACTTTTTAGGGAACAGCGAGGCAGGATAGATCTTCGGGTAATTGCCCGGGGAGATGAAGGGGCTGAATTAGAGGTAGATCCCGGAGAAGAGGAAAGGCCACCTGAAGCTCCTTTGGCAGCCGGATTACCAACTTCAGGAGTATTAGAAGTTCCATTGGCCGAACCACAAACCCCAGCAGAGGAAGTTAGCGCTCCGGCGGTTGCTAGAGCAGATAAAGCAGTTGTTACTCTAAGCGATGAACCCGTTCCAGAACCGGTTGCAGCAGCTAAGCCACGATTAGAGGTACCACCAGAACCACCGCGCGCAGAATCAGAATCAGGTGCTGAACCAGTTCCAGAAACTGGTCGTACAACGCCAGCAACAGAACCAGTAATTGCAAGAGAAGCCCCATACCAAGCTCCTGAAAGTGAGACGGAAGATCAAGCGGAACTAGCGCGAATCCGGGAAGCTGCAAGAGTGCTTGCTTTGCTCGATGGCGAGAGAGGCGGATTTAGATCAGGACGATCAGTAGCAGTAAGTTCCACTGCCCTGCCAGTTGGAAGAGTACGAAGACCGATAAGAGCTGAACGGGTTGGATCAGCTGCAGTGGATGAAGAACTGGCAAGGAGAGAAAGAGAGCGAGCGCAGGGTTGGTTGGATCCATCAGCCATTAGCGCAGTCCAGATAGAAGATGCGCTAAGAGCGCAGGATCATTTTACCGGGGAGCCAATTACTTCAGCCATAGCCGGTGCGGCACACTCACTCAGGGTACAAACCTTAACCGAACGTATGAGAGAATTAGGGATAAAACCTGAAGAAGTAATTGATGCGCATCTTAGGCAAATCATTACCCATGCTTTTACGACCAGCAGGACCGAAAAAGAAGCAATGAAAAAATTAGATGCTCATGGCCGAAGAAGATGGGTTTATCAGCAGGCACAAAGACTTGGGATAGATCCGGATAAACTTATTGGAACTGGGATTGAAGGAGAAGTTCCTGGCCAAGTAAAGGGGGCAGCAGATGGGGAGGCTAGCGCAGGTGCAAAGCCTGCTGATGCTTCTGGGACTGCTTCTGGAGCTTCGGATAAATTCGGTAAACTTACACGGCAGGCAATCGAAGAAGCAATTGCAGCTGAAAATCCTTTTGGTAGCGGAGGTTTCTCAAAAAGTTTTATTCGGAGGGTTGCACAAAGGTTGGGAATTGAAAAGCTACAATTGGAAGTGTTGATTGATGAATATGGGATAAATGCCAAAAGTTTATTTGAAGCAAACCTCAGAGGAAGATTCATAGATGCATTGGAGACATCGCAAACAACTGATGAAGCTGCAACGAAGCTCGGTTATGCGCATACAACTTCGCTGTATCCATACCTAAACAGATTAGGAATTGAGACCCAAGACCATCTGGGAAAAAGGATGGACGAAGGCGTTAGCAGAAGGGTAGGTGTAGCAGGTGCGCCAACACAAGCCACAACCGCAAGGGAACGCATCGAACAAGCAATAGGTTCTCAATATTCTTTTGAGTATGAAGCGCTAGGGCCTGCACTTCACCGGGTTGCGCGCGAACTTGGGTTAACTAATGATGAATTAAGTACTCAAATCAAAGCATTGCAGATAGATGCGGTAAAAGTATTTGACGAAGGAATAAGGCGAGCGATTATTGATGCCTTGGAAACCAGCAGGACAATAGAGGAAGCAGCTGAAAAATTAAGGGCAACCCATAGTGGAGTCATTTATACTCATGCAAGCAGACTAGGATTTGTTGCAGGGGATCATCTTGGAAAACGGCTTGGACCAGATGGGGTGATAAAGGGAGCGGTAGATGGGGTAACCGATAGGGATTCAAAAAAAGGAGCAAATAACGGAGTTAAAGGTGCTGGCAGCCTCACCTTGGAAGAAATAGGCCAGGCATTTGCTTCAAAGCATCTTTTTGTCAAAAAAGGGGTAATGAGGGTACTTCCGCGAGTTGCAGAAACTCTAAGTACTGATTCTGGCCAGTTACGCAGGAGAATAGAAGAACTTGGAACAACCCCGGAAAAATATTTGATGAGCAGATGAGAGCGAAACTGGTTTCTACCTTGGAAAGAGTAAGTAGTGTTGCCGAAGCAGCAGGGATTTTGGAGGTAGAACCTAGTACGATATATAATAATACAAGAAGATTAGGGATTAAACCATCTGATTATGTAGGAAAGAAATTCAGAACTGCCCAATGATTCTGAATAGAAAGGCACAAAAGTTCATAAAAAAACTAGAACAGCTTCTTCTGTGGCACTTTGGCCTTAAACGCGCCTTCTACTTCGTCTTTTTGCAGAAGAACGGTTTGGCCAGTCATTGCATACCGGTATAACTCAACAACAAATATGCTTTGGATGGTGCTTTGAATTAGGAAAACCAGAACAAAATAAATCCCGACCATTGCAAGAGCGCTTATGAAGAGGGCACCTGATCCAGAAGTCAAGAATGCCGCTCCAATGGCCAACGCGACCCCGATTACATAGAGTATCATGAAAATAATCCCGATCCCAAAACCGCCTACTACTTCCTCGCCCCAGGTCTTTTTGATTAGCATAACCGACCGCTTTATTGCCTCAAATGGACCTACATTTTCAAAGGTCATAATTGGTACAACAAAATATGTTGCCATTGACCAGGCCATGCCGATGAGACCTACGATCACACCTGCGATAAGGCCACCAATACCGCGCTGTTTGTTTGCTTCCCCTCTTAGTATACTTAGGATCAGGCCAACGGTTGCTGCAATTGCAGCCCAAGACACAATACTGATTAACCTCGAGCTTGCAAATGATAGGCTCGCTATAACGGAAACCTCTTTCTTATTCATCTTATTATATACGGCATGGACTAGCGCAGTATTGAAGAAAATTATGAAGAAATACGAGACAAAATAAAATGCGGCGACAAGAATAAATGTCATGGCATCGGAATTAGAAACTAAAACAGTTGGTACAATAAATGAAATCAATACCCCAAGAAGTACTATCCCACTAATTAGAGGAAAGATAACTAGCTTCTTTTCTTCCATCAGCAAAGCAAAGCTTCGCTTAACTATATCTAAGGACCTGCCAATTGATTCGAACATAGTTACTAACTAGTGCAATTATATTTAAAAAGATTTTTGAAAAATCAGGGAAAAAACAACAAAAACAAAACTTAACACTTTATTTATTCAGATTCCTTACTTAATTTTCATTAAACTTAGAATCTTGATCTTTTTGGCTTGTAGCAGTTCCTGCAGTACACTGGCCGACCTTCGGTTGACTTAAAGGGTACTTGACAAGGCTGACCGCATTTCGAACATGTTGCGTCGAACATTGGTCTGTCGCTACTGGAGCCTTCTTCTCCTTCCATTATTTTCACCTTCTTTATTTAGGCTTTTCGCCTCTTTATTAGATAACTGCATTCTATGAACTTTACTATTAAGGAGATTTAACTTTCAGAAACTGAAGATAAAATCACATTTTAGTTCGTTCAAAGAAACAGACTATCTGATAATAAGTATCTGGACACTTATATTTAATAGTTTGCAAATAGCAAAACCAAATCACTGACGTTGATACTCCCCTGCAAGTTCAGCCTTTGCCAATATGCACCCGCGCATCGCCTTCTCAAGATCTGCTTTGGTTGAACCTGCGGGCAAATTGAGATTATGGTCAAGGGCATAAAGCTTGAAACAATAGGTATGACTAGGCCCAGGCGGGGGGGCAGGGCCACCATAACCAGGAACTCTGAAATCGTTATTGCCATCAATACCTAACATCCCAAGCGAGTTCGCTCGGCCCGCGCCTTCAGGTATTTCTTTTGTATTTGCTGAAATATTCCAGACTACCCAATGTACCCAAGTACCTACTGGTGCATCCGGATCATCAACAATTAATGCGAAAGAGCGGGTGCCTTCTGGCACCTCGGATATTGAGAGGGGCGGACTTAGGTTCTCGCCGTCAGCAGTGTATTTTTTTGGTATGAATTCTCCATTTTCAAACGCCCTGCTTGTTATTTTCATAGCATTTATCGCTCAACGGAGGTTTAAAATCTTTTAGAGAATCAATAGGACTATGAACGAATTTGATTATGAACCTCGGGTCGCGAAAGAACCATCCTTTGCACCTTGTCCTAATTGTGGCGAAACAATGTTTGCTGTTTTTGGAAGCTTTAATGCCCGGTGCAAGAATTGCGGTTTTAAAGATGCTTGTTGTTTCTAAATTAGATATTAAGGGTGTAATCATAAGATGGGAAATCAAGCTGATGAAAACGGATACGAAGAAAAACAAATAACAGTAGATCAATTATTCAGTAAATATGGAACTAGCGAAAAGGGACTAACTGAATATGAAGTAAAAGAAAGATTTGCCAAATACGGCCCCAACGAAATAATCGAAACCAAGAAAAAGTCCGCGATAATGCTTTTGCTCTCGCAATTTGGAAATACAATACAGTTAATTCTTTTGATAGCTGCAATAATCTCCTGGTTTTTGGGAAACATAAAAGATGCAATTGCAATTGTTTTTGCAATTCTCCTTAGCGGATTTATCGGGTTTTTCCAGGAATACCGTGCCGAGAAGGCAATAGAGTACCTGAAAAAGCTCGCTGTCCAAAACGTGAGAATAAGAAGGGACGGATCTGAACTGATAGTCCATAGCAACGAGCTAGTTCCGGGCGATTTGGTAATAATAGAAGAAGGAATGCGCGTGCCTGCGGACATTAGAGTGATAAAATCACTGAACCTCGCCTGCAATGAAAGTACGCTCACAGGAGAATCCCTTGCAGTGGAAAAATATAACGAACCAAAAAAAGACAACATACTTTACAGCGGAACTATAGTCAGTAGCGGCAAGGGCGAAGGAGTAGTAATACGGACCGGGATGGAAAGCGAACTCGGGAAGATAGCAAAACTGGTTTCTGAAACTGATGGCGGCCAAACACCTTTGCAGAAAAACCTCAATGAATTAGGGAAAAAAATCGGCTATATGGTCATAGCCATGTCATTGGCATTTTTTGTGATCGGTTACTTTGTACTTGGAAAAGAACTTGGGTATATGCTGACAACTGCAGTAATTTTGGTAGTGGCAGGAGTTTCTGAAGGGTTGCCGACAGTAATTGCAATAACCCTAGCTCTTGGCATGCAGAGGATGGCAAAGAAAAATTCCATTGTCAAAAAAATGTCTGCAATAGAGGACCTTGGATTAATAACGGTAATATGCACTGATAAGACCGGAACATTAACTGAAAATTCAATGAAACCAAAGCACGTTTATGTATATGATGATCTTTCATCTAGTGGAGAAAAATTAGCAAAAAATAAACAGACACAGTTGCTCTTTGCAGCTGCAGTAATTGCAAATAATGCCAGCATTGACAGAAACGGGAATTTGGTTGGCGATCCAACTGAAACCGGGCTTCTTGATTGCGCAAAACAAAGCGGGTTTGACCCATTTGAAATGAAGTCTGCTTATGGGATAATTCACGAAAACCCATTTGATTCTTCGAGGAAAATGATGAGCGTTGTTTCTGATTATCCGGATTCTCAGAAGGGGAAACAATTATTTGTAAAAGGCGCAATAGAGAGCATAATTGCAAACTCGGACAAATTGCTTACAAAAAATGGGATAATTAAATTCGATAAAACAAAAAAATCAGAAGTATTGGCCCGTGCAAATGAGGTTGCATCAAAAGGCATGAGAGTTCTTGCAATGGCCCATAAGGAGCATAAGGAAAAGGTAAAAAATCCAGATAAATCAGATTATTCAGATGAAAGCGGCCTAATATTCATTGGGTTTATTTCACTTTACGATCCGCCACGGCCCGAAGCCAAAGCAGCACTCGTAGAATGTGTTAGAGCAGGAATAAGCGTTTTCATGGTGACTGGGGATTCAAAAGAAACCGCACTAAATATTGCAAATGAGGTTTCTTTTCCTTCAAAAAATGCTATGAGTGGGTCAGAATTTGAATCGCTTAGTAATGAAAAACAAAGCCAAGAAAAACAAAAAGTTTCTTTGAAAGATGTTCGAATATTCTACCGTGTTTCTCCAGCCCAAAAACACATGATTGTTTCGAGACTAAAAGAAATGGGCGAGATTGTTGCGGTAACAGGCGATGGGGTAAATGATGCACCTGCCCTCAAAAAAGCAGACATCGGAATCTCCATGGGCGATATTGGGTCAGATGTTGCAAAGGAAGCGTCTAGCATGATACTTCTTGATGATAATTTTGCAACAATCGTAAAGGCTATTGAATATGGAAGAAAAGTTTACGAAAACATACTAAATTTCGTAAGGTTCCAGATAACGACTACGATTGCCCTCCTATCGACCGTATTCTTCGCTACAGTACTAGGGTTCATGGCGCCGATAAACGCGATACAGATGCTTTTCCTTAATATTATTATGGACGGGCCGCCGGCACTGGCCCTTGGGCTTGAGCCTGAAACAAAGAGAATAATGGAAAAACCTCCAAGGGACCCTAAAGCGCCTTACATAAGCAAACAGTTCATATCGTTAATTCTTTTCGACGGGTTGTTCATAACTTTAGCTATGTTAGTTATGCTACAGGTAATGAACATGATGAACATCGGGCCGGAAAAATACCTCACAATCTCCTTTTTCACCCTTGTTTCTTTCCAACTATTTAACGCATTAAACTGCAGGAGCAGGGACCGGGGTTTTTATGAGAACTTATTTGGAAATAAAATACTGCTCCTTTCAATAGGCGGATCTTTTGCAATACTTCTTTTGTTTATTTTTGTGCCAGCACTTGAGGAGTTTATGCACACGGTCCCGCTCACAGCATACGAAATAACTGTTTCGCTAGTTTATGCAGCCAGCATACTTGTTGTTGAAGAAATAAGAAAAAAACTAAAGTTGTTTTTACTGTAAGATTGAAATAAACAGAAAAAGTTACAGTTTTTATATTTTTGTTAGTTAAATTGCTTAGTATGAGAAGAAGAAATGCCCAAAGATTTCCCAGGCAAAAATCCCTTCCCACAGAAGTAGGAGAGTTAAGAAAAGACGGACCAGGAGAAAAGCTGATAGAATTCAACAAACTTTTCAATAGTACAGCAGTAGAAACAAGGAAAAGGCATTTTGGAGGACATTCGGAATCAGAGCGGGAAATAGGGCGATTGGGGGGAGAAATTACAATTTTGGCCAGTAATTTTGCGGCAATATTGACGGCCATGTCTGGAGACTGTGAACCAAAAACCGCCATTACAAAAATTGATGATTCTGTCACAAAAGATAAGAGAATTTTTTCAAGACTAAAATCTCGTTATTTAAGAGAGTTGATTGACCTTGCAAGAGAAACAAGAGAACGTATGGAAATCACAGAAGAAGATAACACAATGGCTGAAGCAGTAGAAAAAATAAGAGGAGTGATGTTTGCCCACCGGACTTTAGGCACCTTAATTCGGAATAGAGACGGACGAGATGATAGAGATGCCATTGAATGTGAAAAGGAATTGAAATATGCCATGGATCCCAAAAACAGAAAGTCACTGGAAAATTATACAGTAAGAATGGCATGTAATTTCGTAGAGTCCATGGAGATATTTACGGATCCACAAGTAATTCAGGAAGTTAATTCTTTTTTGATAGCTTTTTAACTATCATGAAAAGTTTTGATAAATATGAGAACAAAAAAGCACAGTGTTTCATGGTAGTTTGTAGGTCAAGAATAACTGAAAATATAATAAAAATAACAGGCGAATTTTTATTAAGTGTAAAAAACATAAATGAAATGGGTAGGGAAATGGCACATTTCCCTCTTATGTGGGTTATTGAACCGGAAAGTCTTGAAAGATTGGGCAGGTTGATAAAATCAATAACTAGTAATCGGATAATTAACGCGATAATGCAAAACCCCCAATGGGTTGAAAATGACCGGAACTTTGCAAAATTGGCTGAGCTTGTTGCTGAACTTGAAAAATCTGCGAAAGCAGGAATACTTTCAGACACTTTGGTTGAGGCAATCGGCGAACTTGATATTGATAGGTCAATAGCCTTAGCAAGAAGAATAAATGAAAGGCCAGAGTATTTGGAAGTTTACACAAAATTCGGGGTAAAAGCCAGAAAATTAAGAATGACTTCGGTTGAATTTTACGAATATGTTATGGATGTTGCTGATCAGCAGGTTAGTCAAACGGAAACTTTTCATTCAGTTTTCCAAAGGGCATTTGCAGGAAGGACTGATCAGATACCCATAAGAGTTTGCAGATCAGCAGCATTGATATATCTTGCCGGAATTTTACCTGAATTAGCAACAATAACAGAATCTTCTGAGAAAGACAACGAAAAACTTGTCGACCAAATTATGGAAGCAGTTGAAAATGGAGAATTTGAAATTGCAAGTAGGATACTTAATCAAAGAAAAATAGAAATGCAAGCTCGGGCAGAAATGGCAGCATTAGAAAGGGTAATGAGGTTTTATCCACAGGCAACTAATGAGCAAGTTGCTGCATTTTTACCGCTGTTTAAGAGGCTTGAGGTTTTTGGCTTAACTAAAAAATTTACAGGATTAAGAAAACATGGGTATGAACAAGCAAGAATAATTGCTGAAAAAACTGCACTCCTTAATGATGGAGCGCTTGTCACCATATTCAAATCAGTACCGGCAAGAGCATTGTTTGTAGAACTTGCACTCAAAATTGGTGGGGAAGAAACATATGAGAGAGTAAATGCTATTGCTTGCGAAGGATCAAACGGGGAATCTGAACTTGGAATGCTGAGGTACATGAGAGCAGTTGTTGATCAAGAAAAAACTGCAGTAACAAAAGAAAGCAGGAGGATAGTTCTTGTTGGGGGAAACAATGAATTGGATGAAATAGCCCATAGACTAAGTGAGAAAACAGGACTCGAAGTATTTCCAGTAACTCCCTCTGATGCGACTATGTCCTATCTTGGAAGATTAATAACAAAAAATGACATCATCATCTTCATAACTTCAAGTGTCAAGCATGCGAGCTTCAGAAACGTAAATGCTGTGGCAAACCGCAAGGGCATCAGCCCAATAAATACTGCAAGAACTAATCCGGATGCGATCTTAAGAGAAATAGGCCATCTAATGGGAGAGGTTTTAGAAGCGAGGTCTGTCGCTTAGCTGGTAAAAGCATAGCTTTAAATAAAGGTTAAACATAATAGCTATTATAGAAAATGGATAATTCTGATTTTCGTTATACTCCCTTGTGCCTTAAATGATAAGGAAAGAAAGAAGAGATAGAAAGAGAGAATAACTTAAATCCGAATTTTAGCCTTATCTGCTTTAGCAGAAGGCACACAACTATAGGTGAAAACAAAATATGAAATTTAATGATATGGGCATTAGTGAAAGGACTAGCTCTGCTCTTGCAGAAATGAGCTATGTTGAAGCAACTGAAGTTCAGGAAAAGTCTATTCCATTGATACTTCAGGGTGAAGAAATAATCGTACGAAGCCAGACCGGAACAGGAAAAACTGCTGCTTTTGGCATTGGATTAATTGAGATTATTTCTAAAGATAAAACAAAGAAAGCCTTGATTCTGGCGCCCACACGCGAACTGGTAATACAGATAACCAAGGAACTTCGCTCTATTGCAAAAAACCACCGGATGGGAGTATATGCCATTTATGGTGGCCAGGGAATGGAAGGCCAGGTATCATTGTTACGAAGAGGATACGACATAATTGTGGCAACCCCGGGAAGACTTTTGGACCATGTCCGAAGAGGGACATTGAATCTTGGATTAATGAACTGCATTGTACTTGATGAAGCAGACCGGATGCTGGATATGGGATTCAAGGAAGATATTGATACTATACTGGACCAAGTTAGCAAAACCAAGCAGATGATGTTATTTTCAGCTACAATTGACCAGCGGATAAGGGAAATTTCCGGAAGCTACATGAAAACTCCTGAGATAGTTGAAATTGGACCAGAGGGAAAAGTTGAAACTATTGAAGAAGAATTTATTGAATTAACAAGAAAAGAAAAAATACAAAAGCTTCATGAGATAATTGCTCGGGAAACCAGTTCCCGTACCATTGTTTTTGTCGGAACAAAAAAAGCTGCCGAATTCGTCTGCCACAGGCTTATGGACAATGGCATGGATGCAAGATTTTTGCATGGTGGCAAGACACAAAGCCAAAGAGAGCGCACCTTGAGGGATTTTCGGGAAGGCCGCTTTAGGATTTTGGTCGCAACCGATGTTGCAGCAAGAGGCCTCCATATCGAAGAGGTTTCACATATTATAAGCTATGATAAGGCAATGAGTCATGATACACACACCCACCGGATCGGAAGAACCGGAAGAATGGGTAAATCCGGAAAGGCGATAACCTTTGTTGAAACCGACCCACTTCCAGCATTCGACTACTCTAAAGGCCGCAGAGGCGGTGGAAGAGGAGGATACGGAAGGCCATCTGGTGGTGGTTATGGAAGACGGCCGTCCTATGGACATGGTGGCGGATCGAGATCTTATGATTCACAGTCAAGAAGCGGAAGCGGTGGCTCGGAGCATTCGGGTGGTTACCGAGGATCCGGATCTGGCAGATCATCGCATTCACGTGATTCTGAAGGCAGCCACCATAGAAAACCGAGAAATAGGAGCTATGGGTCGTATTGATTTTGTTCTTATATTGGAAATTGTATCCAATTTCCAATGCGGACAAAATTTATGAAATTTTGTCCTTTAGAAAAAATATTAGGAGGGTACCCCAGTGGATCTTGCCGGTTTTCTAAGGACTTCAATTATACCAGCTAATTGATCAATCAGAGTTCTGGCAGCTTCATCTTTTACATCAACATTAATTGTGGGATGGTTTGCATGCCCACCTGGAGAAATTGTTCCAAGATAAGGTTCCTCACCGGTTAGTTTCTCAGTAAGGGCTGGAGCACCGTTATAAGAACTAATTAAGTTTGAACCAATAACTCCTAATCTTAGTCGGCCTCCAATTTGCAAGAAATTATCAAATGTGCCTGCATTTATTACTATGTATAAATCAGGAGTTTGTTTGCTTTGTGCAACAATAAAACATTGATTTGTGCCGCCTAAACCATCCATGGTATTTTGCACGATGGCAATCTGGGTTCTGGGATCTATGACTGAATCAAAAGCAGATAAGAACCATTCAAGAACATTGCCACCCATTAAGAGGGATTCGAAAATCCTAGTCCGTCCTTCTGAGGGCGTAACAAATTTTCCCGGTTCTTCTTCTTTTTCTCGCTCAACTAATCGGTGGTATTCTTCCAAATAGGCCATAACTCTTGCAGTTCGTGGTATGGTACCTTTTTTGAAAAATCGCCCCCTTTGGAGTTCAGATTCAAGTTCGTGGCCTCCAGAAATATGATCATTCTCCATTAAAAGTCTCAGCATATTATCAATTTCATCTGCAGGAACTGGCATGGTTAAAACATTATTCCTTGCACGGCGGCCAATCAGGGCTTCTATTGTTTGAACAGAAGGATCGCTTGGTTGAGCTTCTTTTTTTGCTGCATTATAACAAGCAGATAAAGTAGAATCTTGAAATTCTCCAACTAGCTGCGCAATTCTCATGCCTCTCCAGGAAGTAAGCACTAACCGGGGGGACAGAAAACCAAAAAATTGGTCTTTTCCTTCTTTTTGATTTGTTAAACCAATGCCCATTTCAGGACCCAGTGGCCCCCTAACGCATGCTGCAAATGGAGATACTAGTCTTTTTTCACCGTTTACTATTTTCTCGGAAGCCGGAGCTTTTGCAAATACAACTAAGGACACTAAACCACCCAAATAATATTTGGATAGTAGTATTTATAACCCTCACGTTTACACTAAGTTACACAATTAAATCGGGTTGCGCGCTAATCCCCACCTTTTCTAAGGTGGGGTCGTAAAAGCGCAACAAATGGTAAGGGGTTAAGGGGAAAAGCCAGATTTTCCCCTTAAGTATCTAATTTTTACCGGAATATTTTTGCTCAGTAGT
>JACRGB010000033.1 GCA_016212505.1 Microcaldota archaeon | reverse complement strand
TCTTCAGGACGGTTAGTGATGTTGATCTGAAGACTGTAAGAAAATATGTGCAAAATCAATCAGTACAAAAAACTCTTGTGAGTTTTTGACATCCCAAAAAAGGAAACCCCACCCTTTAGGGTGGGGAGGATGTCATAATGGTCCTAACCCAAAATGCTCTTCGGTTACTGAGTATTTTTGCAGCATAGATAATGCTAATTCTTCTGCGCTTTGTTCTTTTGCCATCAAATGTTTATTCCTCCTATTCCTTTTAATTGTTTCTTTTTATCTTATTTTATGCTTTTCAGGTTTGATCTTTGGTAAGCCAACAATTAAAAATTTACTATCCTACTTCTAGTTCAATCCTAAAGGTGTCCTCCATAAAACTGCTAAAAGAACTTGCATGGGAAACGCTTGGCGCATTCAAGCACCGTGACCAAAGAAGGCTAAGGAAACTTAACGATGATATACTTCATAGTGCGGCCCTTTCATTTAATGCAATTCATTTTCGGATGGCTGTATTCTCATACGTTTTATCAAAAATAGTATCAAAGCCAAGGCTGCTTTCGCACGATAATGCGCCGGCGCTAAAAAATATCGAAAATGCCTTGGGAATGGTTGTCCGCTCATTCGAGCGTAATGACCCTAAAATCAGCGATGCTGCATTTAACCAGCTTGATCGCGCAATAACTACCTTGGAAAAGGCCGACCCCCGGTTTATTGTTAACCTTATGACTAAGGGAAAACTGAAAATGGCCGCAACATTATATGCACAGGGTTTGAGCCTGGGCACTGCCTCAGAAGTAACTGGAATGGAAAAGCAGGAAATTTTGGACTATGCCGGGGAAACTATGATGTTTGACCGGCTCAAGGAAGAAAAGCCGATGAGCGAGCGGATAAAGACCGCGCGAAGTTTGATAGGGGATTGATGTGCGGCATTGGCCAGGATGATGATTATGGAAAAACACGATATTATCTGCGATTCCGGCGCTTTGATTTCCCTCACCGCAGGATGCCTTGACCGCCTGCTTTATTTTTTCTCGGAAAAATACCATGTCCGGTTCCTTATTCCCCCATGCGTGGAATATGAATCGGTTAAGCATCCGATCGAGTCCCGCTTACTTAAATATTTATTTTCCGCAATGCGGATAAAGGAAGCTATAGAAGACGGCGTTGTAATTAAGATTGACGCCAATCTTGATTTGGAAGCAAAACGCCTGATGGGCCTTGCAAATAATATCTTTTACCTTAAGGGAAAACCCCTCACCCTGATCCAGCAGGGCGAGGCTGAAATGCTCGCGCTTGCAAAGTCGGTTGATGTCAGTTATGTTCTGATTGACGAGCGCACTACCCGTTTGCTGATTGAGGCGCCGTTCAAATTAAAGGAGCATTTTGAGCAGGAATTCCATGTCAGTGTAATGGTCAACAAAAAGAACCTTCAGGAACTAAGTTCATTAATTTCCCATATCAAGGCAATACGCAGCAGCGAATTAGTTATGTTAGCTTATGAAAAAGGCTATTTCTCCTCGTTCGCGTCAATAAAAAAAGATGCCCTTGAAGCGGCCCTTTATAAGATGAAATATTCCGGCTGCGCAATAAGCTTCAATGAAATCAAGGACTATTTGAAATCAGTTGAATAAGGTGGAATAAATGCAACAGTTTCTCGAGGCCGATCAGCGATCAGAGTCGGATAAGCCGCAAATTGTCATTGACCAGAGGGAAGATCAACTTTTTGATGATTATTTCCAAAAATACGGAGCAATAGTTGACCGGCGGGTTCTTTCTGTTGGGGATTTCCTTTGCTCATCAAGATTGTGCATCGAGCGCAAGAGCCGGGCTGATTTTGAGCAATCTGTTATTGATGGGAGGATGTTTTCGCAGCTGCCCAACCTTGTGGCAAACTACGAGCGGGTAGTTGTTATTGTCGAGGGGGTGCTTGATGAAGAGCGCCTCAGCCGCAGCTCCCTGCTCGGAACTTATGCAACATTGATTGCTGATTTTGGGGCATCTCTAATTTTTACCCGGGACAAAGAATCAACAGCGGAACTGGTTTATCATTTTGCAAAACACGAGCAATTAGCAAGAAAACATCCAATGCGGATTTATGCAAAAAGGAAAACATTCACAATTTCACAAAACCAAAGGGCAATTGTTGAATCATTTCCAACGGTCGGGCCTAAATCCGCCAAAGCCTTGCTCATGCATTTTGGAAATTTGGAAAATTTGGCTAAGGCAAGCGAAAACGATATTGCTGCAGTAAATGGAATTGGAAAGAAGAAAGCAAAAGTCATCAGCAATGTTTTGCTTTATGCCTACGATCAAGATGAGGATAAGTTTTCTGAGCTCTAGGTTTTTATTCTTTGTAGGTAATGCTTTGCCATGCACCTTCCCCATAACGATCTTCGTATTGGCCTAGACCACCCAGAAGGCGACATTTCTTTCCTTTCCCATGCGCATTCTGATCATACTGCTGGCCTGCGCAGAAAGGAAAAATTGATTGCAAGCCAAGAGACGCTTGATTTGGCAAAAATCAACGCCCAAGTTACTGGCCTCCCTGGTACCAAAACTATGGATGCCGGACACATCCTCGGCTCGCGCCAATTATTTGTTGAGCATGATGGCGCATCCGCGGTTTATACCGGCGATTTTTCACTAAAGCCAAATATTTTTGGATGGTCGGCCAAAATTCCGCAGTGTGACCATCTTATTATGGAAGCAACATACGGAGATCCTAATTATCGCTTTGCTCCACTATCGGATATTTACGATCAAATTGCAAACTGGGTAAAGCTAAATGATAAAAAGAACATAATTATCGGATGCTATGAATTAGGAAAAGCGCAACAAGTGATCAAAATTTTGAATGAAAATAAAATTGCACCAATAGTTCAGGAAAAAACCGAGCACTTCTGCTCGGTTTATGAAAAATATGGCTATCCACTCGATCGCATCATGGTCGGAAGTGATGAAGCTGAAGAGCAGATGTCCCGCCCATTTGTTGCAATTGTCCCGATGCATCGGGCAAAGCGATATTTTGCAAAGCGGCTTAGTGATGCGTTTGATCGCGAAACTTTATGCGCAGTAACAACTGGTTGGGCAATGCAATGGCGATATGATGCTGATGCCGCATTTCCCTTAAGTGATCATGCTGATTTTGATGATTTGGTTTATTTTGTAGAGCAAAGCGGGGCCAAAAAAGTGGAGTTTTTCTGCGGGGATGGGAGAGAAGTTCTCAAGAAAACAAAACATCCGCTGATTTTAGCAACTTCTTGACCAAAACTATATTATTTAAAAGTGGGAGCAAGCCAATCTACTTTGCTGATTGTTTAGGTTAACTAACGATCAGTTTTCGTTTGGCCACAATGTTTTTGGCTTGGTGCCAAAACTTGCGGCCAGTATTGGAGCGTTGCTCCAATTCAGATGGCCACAATGGCGTAATAGGTCTTCGGTCTAGGGTTCTGTGTTTCGTACTATGCGAAACCCAAAACGGGAAACTGAAGACTGCGCACCGGTAGCGTGGGGGCCTGTGGAAGAGAACAGTTTCCTGTTCCGGGTTTCCAGTTTCGTGAAAACGACTGGGAACGGAAAACTCGAAACTGTAAACTTCGGATAGCCCTCGGCCCGAGTTCAACTCTCGGTTGTGGCCCTTATTTATTTTTAGTACAATATTGCTATTAAAAGTTAATAAAAGTTTATATTTAGTACATTATAGTATTATTTATAAATACTTCTATTCGTAATAACTGTATGAAAAGTAAATGGGATTGTCTGTTTGCGCTCTTCGAATTGAAACGAGCTAGGCTTACTGATGTCTCTAAAAAAACCAATTCAACTCCTTCTACAGTAAGACAACGTTTAGTTGAACTTATGAAAGGTAAAATCATAGTTCAAAAAAACGGGGTCTACGAGCCAAACAAAGATAATCCAACCTCTTGGTCTATTTTCAACATAACAAAATTTTGCAGAAGCCGTGGAATCAACTACAATCTGTTCCTAAATAAAGAATTTGCATCCATAGTTAAAATTGGGTTAAGCAAAGATGAAGTGTTACTATCAGATTTCAAATCTTTAAACTATCGGACTGTTAGGAAATACCTTACTTATCTCTCAAGAATAAACCTGATTTTTGTTGTCTCAAAAAAGCCACTTAAAGTAAAATTTGTTTTTGATCCAGTTTTCGATGAGGTTCTAACTCTATTCAAACTAAAAAAAGAGGAGAAAAAATCTGTCAAAGTAGCAGTTCCAGTCAATGATTACAAGGAGATCGAAAAACTATTAGCTAAACTAAAAGAGATAAAAAAGAACATAAATTTTGCAGATATTGAGGAAGAGCAGAAGATAGAATTTACATCTGCGTCTACGCAATTAGAAGGAAATACCTTCACACTAGAAGAATCAAAAGAGCTTCTTCTGCATGACATTGTTCCACAGGATAAAAAACTGAAAGAGGCAAATGAGGTCAAGAATTATTATGCGGCAGTTAGCTATCTTTTCAATCACCTGGGTCAATCTATTTCTATTGATTATATCATGGATTTGCACAGAATTATAATTTTCAACTTAGGTGTAACGGAAGGTGTACGTGCAACTTCGGTTTCCATAAAAGGAAATCCATTCTACAAAGTTTCTCATTTCTCTGAAATCTATCCAAAGTTGGATGGTCTATGCAAAAAAATCAATGAGTTTTTAGCAAAAAAGAGAAGCGTGAAAGAAACAACTGAATTTGCGACTTTTGTCCATAATGAATTCCAGCACATTCATCCTTTTGAAGATGGAAACAGTAGAACTACTCGTTTGCTTTGGAACTACGTGCTAATGCGAAATGGTTTTCCGCTCATCAATATTTATACGAATACGAGAGAAGAATACTTATCATTAACCAAACTAACTCGAGAAAGGAACGATTCAAAGTTAAACAGTTTCTTGGTTAAAATAATCAAGGATAATTTGTATAAGATGATGAGAATTTGAATTAGTTGCTTTTTTGTTGTGTGGCCATTTTTGTCAATCTTTTTATGCTTTCTCTGGGTTATCTTGCAATGGAACATTTTCGCAAATTGCCTTTGCTCATTATTCTTCTCACAATAATCATACTAATCCTCGGCTGTACTGCTCCTCAAACCCCTACCCAAAATTCCCCGAATTCAGATGGGCAGAATAAAAATCTGGCTGCAGAAAAACCTTCTGATAATGGCCTGCCAGAATCCGATTGCCTTGGCCTTACTGCGGAAAAAGTCCAGAAAACCTGCGGCTCCGGCACGCTGAAAAGAGTTGTCCGGCCAATCAAGAATGGTTATGAGTGCACTTATTCTGCAGCTGATCCACAGGGTGCGGATAGGCCTGATCTTGGAACTGAGCTTAAGTTAGCTTATTACACGGACGGGGACGATGTATTGGAGCTAAAAAAAGCCTATCAGGACGCCGGCGGAACCAACATAGTTGGCGAATTCAAAAATGGTTTTTACCTGGTGTTTCCAACGAAGCTCGCGCTTGACCGGAAAGGATGGGCTATCGAGTTTTTCACAAAAACAAAATCTCTTTCTACAATGTTATTCGGTTCCGAAATAGATTATGAAGCTATGGCAATGGATCCATCTTTCGCATGCTCTTTCAGTGAGATGTGGGAACTTCAATCCTCTATCTCTGGTGAAAATTTAAATGAACAAGGCAAGACCGAACTCATAAAGATCAAGACCAAGGCGCCGGATTTCGAGGCACCACCTGCTGATGGAGAGGTATCTGCACAAGCCAACTGTTGCAAGATATTTATTGCAGAGGTCAAGGGGGTGGCGGATAAAAAATCAGGTAACGGAAATTTCGAGCCACTGGAAAAAGGCGCGGAAATTAACGTGGGCGATGTAATAGTTACGGATAAGGATTCCTCAGTAGTATTGTACATTGTTTGTTCTGATGACCCGGATAATGCCCATATGGCTATCATGCAGGCAGCAAGCAAATGGACCATTAAGGGAATAGAAGGATCAGACATTAAGATCGACATGGATCCCGGGGTTGCGCATACTTCGGTGAAAGAACTCGAGCAGTTTGAGACTGATTTCCAGGTGAGCACACCAAGACTAACCTGCAGCGTTAGGGGATGATTTTTTATCTGTTCCTTTAAATAAATTATCCCCGCCTATCAAAACGCCTTTCAAAAATCACAAATTCTGTAGTATATTTGAGCTGTTTTATCACTTCTTCAGCATTTGGATATCTTTGTACTGGATCCGCCAAGAATAGTTTCATGATAATGTCATTTAACTTAGGAGAAATTCTCGGGGCCAGAGCCTTTACTGAAAGCGGCATTTCGCCCCTGCATATTCTTCTTTGGATATCTTTTAATCTCTCAAACGGATCATCGCCCCTACCAAGCCCATAGGGCAATTCAAGTGCAAATAATTCGTAGAGAGTTGTACCTAATGAGTACAAATCCGCAGGAGGCCCAACTTGCAAACCTCTTGCTTGTTCAGGAGACATATATGCAATAGTGCCCATTGTTACTCCAGGGTCAGTAATTCTGCGTCTTCCTTTTTCTTGATGATGAGCAATTCCAAGATCTAAAAGTTTTGCTACATCCGGGCAGATGAATATATTATCTGGTTTTAAGTCCCTATGAATTATACCTTGCGCATGAAGTGCAGCAAGCGCTAAAGTAATCTCAGTTGCAATTCCTGTTTTCTGGTAAATGTTGAGTAAATCCACCCTCATTCTGCTTTCCCTATCAAGAATATTTCTGAGGCTGTCACCTTCTTCAAGAAGTTCCAAAACAAGATAATGATTCCCCTGTTCATCAGAAAAACAACCATAACATCTTAAGATATTGAGGTTACCATCTACTTTAACGAGAAGTTCTCCTTCTAACCTAAAACGGTTCTGATCTCTGTGCCTGGCTCCCTCTGTATCATCTAAAAATGTTTTAAGTATCTTTATTGCTACTCTAGTGCCAACGCTATCTCCAAAAATTCTTATTCCTTGATGTACCCAGGCAGTTCCTCCTTCACCAATTAGTGGACCTATCCGATATTTTGTTATTCTTTTAACTCTCCCTCCTGTGTCTTGAATCACTCTGCCTTCAAATGCATTTGGGGTATGCGAGGATGGATGCTGATTTTCATTGTGATCTTGACCAGAAATACTTCTTCCAAATACTCCGATACTTGTTTGGCCTGAAGGAACGTTTCGGCCACTTTTCTTTTGATAAGCATATTTAGCAAACTTAGGATCTGCCATAATTAGGTTACATCTCTAACTATTTAAATCGGGTTGCGCGCTAATCCCCACCTTTTCTAAGGTGGGGTCGTAAAAGCGCAACAAATGGTAAGGGGTTAAGGGGAAAAGCCAGATTTTCCCCTTAAGTATCTAATTTTTACCGGAATATTTTTGCTCAGTAG
>JACRGB010000032.1 GCA_016212505.1 Microcaldota archaeon | reverse complement strand
TTCAGGTTTCACTTATATCAATGGTGGTAAATCTGAAGAGATTTGTAAAATTAAGCTGGAAGCCAGTGGCTTCCTAAGCTTCAGCTTATTTTTTTAATATTAGATCAGAGAGTTCATTGACTTTTTCAACAGCTACCGCGCTCTTCTCTCGTTGTCTTGGAAATTGTATAATTTCCAAACAGGCCAAATTTTGCGAAATTTGCCCTTGTCTTAAAAATCGCAAATTTTGTCCTATTATTCTGCTTCCCAAAGTTCGCCAAGCGGGTTTTCCCTAACTACACCAACGCGCGCTTTTGGGTCTATTCCATACTTATGAAGGTATTTTGCTTCCTTTCTTCTTAGGAATGGTCCCATAGTGCCACGCGAACTGTGTGATGTTTTATGGTCCAATTCTTTTATCCACCCTCTACAATTTGCTATTATTGCGCATCTTGAAGAAAATGACAATCCTTCCCATTGTTGGATATAGGCCTGGTTCACCCCGCTTGCCCTAAGGTGCTGTATCCATCCCAAATGTATCCTACCATCCAAATGTAAGAATGGCTCTGCCCCAACCCTTTCATCACTGTCCAGTGCCCTCAATACAATTTCGATTTTTCCGAGCATCTTTCTTATCTTATCCATATCATCGCTATCTGTGGTTTCAAGATTATTCAGGGCATCTCCACCCACCTTTATCAAAAGTGGTATGTCGCCTCCATCTGAGGGGGATCTAAATCTTTCAAAACACCCTGAGAGAAGGTCCAGCATAAAATAGTTGTACTCTTTGTACACCAAATAATTCTCGATATCCTGCTCTGTTCTGGTATGGCCTCGGTATGCCGCTCTTATTTGCCCATCTTCAGACCCTCCAAAAGAGTGTAATTTTTCAAGTTCCACGGCTAATTTTTCCAATATGTTTGTATACTTGCTATATCGCCCACGAGTAGCGGCTTCAGCTGCCCTTTCAAATCCGATCAACACCCTTTCAACAGGGCTGAGTGTCGCTATCCCTTCCTGATCTCGTTTTGGTATGAACCCGAAAGCCCACTTTCTCATTAAAGTATAACAATTTGTCAGAAGCCTGACATTTCCTAGTACTTCTTCAGCGAACTCCTTTCCAAACGGTCTGAGCATCTGTTCTAGGGCTTTAAAATTCCGCTCTATCTGCTCGGGTGTTTTTGAAACATCTTCTACCACATCATGTAGAATGGCCGCGCAAATAGTGATTGCAATTATTTCATCACTTTTAAACTTGAGAACCTCATAAGGGGTAATTATTGGTCTTGCCGATCCCAAAATACCATAAGTGTTTAGGAATCCTAGGACATTTCCGGCAGCTTCAAAAGAGTGGCTAAGGGTTGCCCTGCCATTTAGCCTTCTGCTGGATTTTTTTACATCGATATTTTTTCCTTTGTTTCTAAATACCTTAAGCGCATAGCGGTAAGACCTATCAAAAGATGGGCTGAAAAGTTCTGTAACTATCTCCCTTGCCGGCTCCACGTTTTTAGTGACGCAGGCAAAAAGTTCCCGAATATCCCGCCTCATAAGTTCTTCATCAAGAACTCCAGCTTCATTAAGATATGGGCTTTTCCTTGCATATCGTGCCTTTTCCGGATTGTCCCTAATAGGATCACGAGTTGTGGTTGGGATACGATCCCGTCTGTCCGGCGTATCAAGGGCTCTTATTGCAAGTGGTAAAAAGATTTTTCGTTCTGATTGTATTATCTGCGCCATATACTAAACATAATTTCTGGCTAACACTTTTAATTACTCGTTTTGCCACTTATTTTAGCTCGGTTTAAGCAAAGTCGTTGATTGCTGCTGTATTAATCCTGCGGCTCCAGCTATTGCGCCGACTATGACTCCGCCAACAACCATGCTGATTGCTGCAGTTTGCCATTTTCCCCGGACATCTGCTGGCTGGGTTTGTGCAATGCCATACATTATACCGCCTAGTATGATGAGGATCAAAGAAATTACCGGCGCTATGCCTGCAAGAAAATTAGCCACATTCTGGGCCATTAGTTCAATACCGATTGCCATTGTAAATCATCCAGCACCAATGTTTTTAAAGATTAATCCGATCACAGGTTTTGCTGAGAGCTGCTTCTTTTCAATCTTTCTCCTACATTTTACCCAGTTTCTTAACAAAATCAACGAGCCTGTTCGAATAACCAAACTCATTATCGTACCATGCGCATACTTTTACGAGCTTGCCCTGAACTTTGGTTAGTTTTGCATCGACTACACTCGAATATGTTGACCCTATAATATCAGATGAAACGATTTCATCTTCAGTATAACCTAAAATTCCTTTTAATTCTTCAAAAGATGCCCGCTTTAATTCGCTATTAATCGCTTTTGCGTCCACGCCTTCGCTTTTTACTATTAATGTTATGTCGTTTATCGACCCGTCCGGAACAGGAACGCGCAATGCCATGCCATCCATTTTTCCAGCCAAATTGGTTACTACCTCGCCTATCGCCTTGGCCGCGCCAGTTGATGTTGGGATTATGTTTGTTGCTGCAGCTCTTGCCCGCCTGAGGTCGCTATGGGATCCATCAACAATATTTTGGTCATTTGTATATGCGTGAACGGTGGTCATCAGTCCAGATTCAATACCAAACTTACTGTCGATCACTTTGAGTATGGGTGCAAGGCCATTTGTTGTGCACGATGCTAGCGAGAAAACAGTCATCTCCTTTGAAATTAGATGGTCGTTAACCCCCGGAACAACTGTCAAATCAACCCCGCTTCCAGGTGCCGATACTAGTACGTGTTTTGCCCCAGCTTTAAGGTGTTTTTCACAGTCTGCCCGCGATTTGAAATTACCGCTGCTTTCAAGGACCAGATCAACTTCAAGATCTTTCCAGGGCAACTTGAGCGGGTCGGTTTCGTTAATCCACTTTATCTCGTAACCATTAACCATGAAGTTGCCATTCTTTTCCTCAACTTTGCCATCGAATACCCCGTAAACCGAATCGTACTTGAAAAGATGGACATGTCCTGTTGCAGGACTTCGAGTATTTATTGCTACAATTTCGATTTCTTTTCCAAGTGCGCCCTGACCGATGACTGCACGTAAGAATGATTTTCCGATCCTGCCAAAGCCGCTGATTGCTACTTTCAAATTAATCACCAAACATTTACTCATTACGAAATTTCATCGTGAAAATAGAATGTTAGACAATAACTATCTATCGCATTATATTTATAAGAAGTACCTGCTTTATGCATTTATCCATCTTTCATCACCTTTTTAATTTCTTCCTTTTAAATGGAAGTGCATGAGGCAAGTGCATTATATTGATAGAAATAACGGGAAAAAATATCAACTTCTCTTTTTAGGCAAAGGCAATTATGGAACTGCCCAAAATAGATGCAAAAACGAAGGTGCAACGATAATAGGGCATAGGACGGCAGATGCACTTTGCCATCAACCAGAATATGAGGACCTAAGGCGCGAAATTGATCATGATGCTGCTCTGGGAACAAGTGCTCCAAGCACATTTTATGTAAGAGAATGGCTCGCAGTTGTAAACCACCGTGCCTTTATGGAACGCCTCTCCCGGCGATTTAGCGATTTTCAAACAAATACTACTATTGCTATAGAAGGACAATGTGAAAGATATTCCCTGCCTCCAGATACTTCAGATGAAGTTCAGGTTCTTGGAGTTTATGTGATTCCCACAACGTTCGCAAATAATACTGTGGTTGCAAATCAACTAGAATTCTACTACCCACTAGTTCAAATTGGTGCTGCTAACAATGATGCAGTTATTCCAACTTTTCAGCCAACTCCTCCTCAAGATTCCTTACAAAGAAGGTTATGGGTTCGATGGGATCTTAGACCTGATCAAATGACCTTCCGACCAATATTGCGCGACTTAAACAAAGCGTTTGATCGTAATAACACTGTCTATGCGATCCATAATCCTGCTATGGAAATGAGGGTAATAGGAGTTCGAGAAGTTAGAGACTGATTTTTTCACTCGCTTCTTTTATCAATAGGGCAATGACTTCCTTCACTGCTTCTTCTTTCGCCCTTATTGCCCCTGCCCGTGCATGCCCGCCACCACCTTCAATAAAATCAGGCATTGTTTCTTTCATTTTCTCAGCTAAATCATTCGCGCTCAGTCCGAGTTCCACTGCACCATCATTAAGGCGCATAATGATCGATCGATCACTATTACCAATACAGAGCAGCGGTGAGGGATCATCGGCAATCAACTGCTCGAAAATCCTTGTCGTGACTTTGCTTGAATTTGGCCATTCACCTTTGGTTAGTAAACCATCCAAAGAAAATGTTGCGATCCTTAGTTTAAGCGAGCCAACATCAATATTTGTTATTTTCATTCGGGCAGTTGCTTTTTTTGCAGCCTCACTAATTCCTTCTTCCGCCTGGTTTGCAATCGAGGCAAACAACTCCGGATTATCCATTACTTTTTTGTAAAAATCCAAATTATTTCCAAAAGAAGTATGCGCAGTAAGAAAATCAAGGACCATTGCCTTCCTTACGTGCCCAGAATCCGGCTCGACAACCTTGCTTTTGTCCCCGGCACAGGCAATTGCTGCAAGTTCTTTTGCTTTTTCCAGACCCATTCCGGCTGCCGCAGCGATTTCGCAGCATAAGTAGCCTGCAGTGTATTGGGATTTACCCTCTTCAACTAAAAGAGGATTCAGGACGAGTATGCCATCATTTTTTCCTGGAGGGTGATGATCAATGATTATCGTTTCCACACCTGCAGATTTTAGCAGTGACAAGCCTTCACTGCAACTTTCTCCAGATCCAAAATCAACAATCACCTGAAGTGGCAGGGCCAGATATGTTGCCTCTGAAATGTCCCGCAAGGCATCCCTTACAGAATAGATGGCAGAATTTTGCTGGAATGCCTTGCACCTTACTATTGAACTTATTGCAAAAGCACCGCAAACCCCATCTGCATCGCCATGAAACCTTAAGCTGACCGCCCGCCCCAGTTTTTGTGCAATAAGAAGTTCTTGTGCAATATCGACTATTTTTGGCCAGAGCGCCCTGCTCATGCTATCGTTTACCAATTTCGGCTCATTAGCTAAGTTCAAATTCGTCTTCATGGATTTTTTGATTTTTCCAAACAACTCCTTGGTCTGGTCGCTCGGAACGCTGTCAATCTTGTTGGCTAACAAAAAGTTTGATTCTTTTATTTCTCCATCAATGCTGATACAGGCACCATATGTTATGTGATTAGTTGTCTGGAAAAAATACTCCCCCATTTCACTTATCAGGACAAAATATCTCTGGCCATTAATGAACTTGCTTCCGCTGACAAAGCCCGAAATTTCAATCAGACTCTCACCCTGACCCGATCACCGTCTTTTTTATGGTATTTTTTCCTAATATGGTCCGGACTAATTAGTTCCATTATTTCCGGTCCATGGTGGGTTCGCAGTGGGATTATCAGCGCGCATTCATGGTCAAATGCCAGACACTTGTAGACAAAAAGATCACCGTAAGTCCTTTTTTTGTCAATAAATCCAGGGATGAGAATAGGCTCTAGCTTGAGTACATATTGTTTTTTCCATAAGTCCTTCTCATCAATTTTGACATTTAATGTTCCTTCAAAAGCGTTAAATCCCAGCTTTTCCTTTATCTGGTTTTTGTAGCCGCTCATCGAAAGGTAATATTTCCCTTCCCCTAACCCAGTAACTATGGTGCCGCTGATTTCAATCGGCTTTCGTTCAAAAATATCCTTTAGTTCGCTATAGACCGCGGCCATTTTTTCAAAGCCTTTTTTTGTTATCATTAGCCCGTTTTCTTTTTTTATCAAGCCCTCTTCTTCCAGATCACGGAGACGCTTTGATGCATTCTGCTGCGACATCCCCAGTTCCATGCCTATTTCGGTAGTAGTTATCCTGACGGGCCGGAGGTGTGCACCCTGCTTAAGGAGTAAAAATAAGACTTGGTCCATAAGCTGTTTTGTTTATGTTGCTTTTTAATTATTGAAGCCCAAATTTACCTGTCGGATTTCTATGATTTTCACCTACAAAGGGCTAACCCTAAGTATTCCTGAATCTGTTTATCCTCCTGCAGAAGACTCATTTATGCTTGCCGAAGCAGCCAAAAATCTTTACGGAGATATTCTGGAAGTTGGTTGTGGCAGCGGCCTGGTCTCGTTAATTTGTGCAAAAAATGGCAAGAGTAAGGTCCTAGGAGTGGACATTAACCCGGATGCACCTTTTTGCTCATCTGTAAATGCAAAAAGCAATGGAGTAACCAACATAAAATTTCTCAAAAGCGACCTTTTTGGCAGCCTGAAGGGCAAGAAGTTCGACTATATTCTGTTTAATCCCCCCTACCTTCCTACTGAGGAAAAAGAAAAACTATCCGGAGAAATAAATTATGCATATGATGGGGGAAAAGATGGCCGAGTTGTACTAGATCGGTTTTTGAAAGATTTTGATAAATCCCTAAAGCCAAAAGGCGTACTTTTTTTGATCCAAAGCAGCCTAAACAATTTAGAGAAAACCAAACAAATGCTCAAAAAGAAAGGTTTTGTTGTTGAAATAATCAGCGAAGAAAAATTCTTTTTTGAGAAATTGTATCTGCTAAAAGCTTTTCGAAAAGCAAAACTGCCTGAGCCGTAGCTTTATATCACCCTTTGAACAACTTCTTACTGGGATGATGACGTGAACAACCACATAGGGACCTTGTTTCCTTAGGGTTTTTGGTGAAGCTTTTTGCCACTTACCAACCTTAGACAAAAAGGTTCCAATGATGATGTCAACAGCGTCTGACCACTTACGGTTTTCTGTTCCAGTTCTTCTTAGGGTTTTGGCTCTCAGGTTGCCGTCATTATTAAAAATCTTTTTTCCGATATACCTACTATGACCAGTTTCCGAGAAGTTATGGGCGAAGTAATAAAAGTCGGCATTACTGCCTATGATGCAGAAGTTATTGCCGATTGTATTACTACGAGAAAATCCTGTTCGTGGGTAAATACCGACCAAGTTGATGATAAGATCATAATAGATCTCAAAAATCTCATTGCCCAGAAAAATTATGGGGTGAGCGTCACTGTCGAATCTTTGGCAACAAGAAGCAAATATATCTGGGAAATTAAGGTCGATAAGGTGGATGGGCCCTCCGCTACTTCTCGCTAAAGGTAATCTAATGCGTCCATTTGCTACCGATATGATCCTAATTGAAAATAAACCAAATCCTGCTTGTAAAAAGAAAATATGACCCGTTCAAAGGAGAATGGGCTGTTCCTGGCGGAAGAATCGAAGATAACGAGAGTGCCGAGCAATGCTTAAAACGCGAAATGAAAGAAGAGACCGGCCTTGATGTTGAACCAATTAAACTAACTGGCGTTTACTCGAATCCGAATCGCGATCCAAGGGGAGTTATTGTGGCTGCTTATTTGGTTAGACGAATTGGTGGCGTAGTTAGGGCAGGAGACGATGCAGCCGAAACTAAATGGTTTAGCATAAACGAGCTACCAAAATTATGCACTGACCATGGAAAAATAGTTGAGGATGCGCTCGCGTTGTTATAACAAAATTCAACTAAACAAATTCGAAAACAAATTATATGTTTTTAACCTTTTCACCACATCATGTTCTGTATGTCTAATCTTTTTGAACGTTCAATGCGTGCGCGGCCAGAACTATTACATGGTGGAACCTTGGAACGCTCTTTATCTTCTATTACCCGTGCCCATCACAACAGCGAATCTGCACCATCTTTTTCGTCTCCAATCGCCGTTTCACATCCTGGCAGTGCAAGAGCAATACAACGTCTTGATCCCTATTATCAAGTTCATGGTAAATTGCTTATTTTAGTTGCCAAATTACCTATTTTAGGAGCTGATGAAGAAGTATTTTACATCAGCGATGGCGGAACAGTTGCCCATGAAGCCGGTGCTTTTATGGCTCTTGAAGCACGAGGAAAACATGTTCCGGATATCTATCTTGGGTTTACCTATCTTTATGGCGGAGAGGTTCGTTTTGGCGTAGTTGCTGATGATTTAACCTTTGGAGGAGCTTATCGGCTAGAGCGTCCACCAATAACTACTCAAATAGAAAGGATTCATGCAGTAATCCGAATTCCTCTTAGTATTAAAGGTTCTACACGCACTGTTTTCTGCGATGCAAAAGCATTCGAGCAGTCCAATCCAGAACACGCTCGCGTTGGTGCACCATTTATCGCTCCAGACGCTATTATTGATCTTGGCTCTTTGGATTAACTTGGGGCGATATTATAAATCCAGAAAAATAACGAGCAAAACTAGTTCTCCTTCTCAATTAAGGCCAAATCGCCCATTGCAACCAGGTCACTGTCTGCCCTGGCATCATCATCTGCCTGCCTTTTTGATGCTGCGCGATTGGCGCGGACTTCATCATATAATACCTTGAGCTTTTCCCTGATGGCCTTAAGATCAACTTCTATTTTGGTTATCTGGGCTTCGCCTTCAGTAATGTCCTGCTCGACGTACTTTGCCTTTCTCCTTGCCTTATCTACTTCCTTTACCTTATCGAGCTGCGTATCTATCTTCTTAAGTTCCTTAAGCAGGTCCTTTTCCATTTTTGGGGTGTATGCAGAAGTTGCTATCCGGAATTCAATTGCCCTTTTTTGTTTTCTAAAAGGAGCTATTTGGACGTCTTTTGTCTGCTCCAGGTATGGCTTGAGTGCTTCTTTTTCGTATTTCTTGTATCTTATGCGCCTGTTAATGTGCTTTATCTCTTCGATAAGCTCGCTTTTCTTCTTTTCGAGCTCTTCGATTTCTGGGCTTCCGAAATGCCCATGGATTTCTTTTACCAATTGTTCGGTCTCCATATTAACTCACATGTAAAAATAAGTTTTGATTCTTTTTTGTTTAAGTATCATCTAATATTTAAATGTTATTTGAGGACTAACTTTGATAACCATGACCAAATCCTATTTTAATCTTTTGCTTTGGGTAGTTACCGGATCGGTTTTAGGCTTTATTGTTTACTCCGCATTTTTCGCACCACCACCGGCAATTATCTCCCAACCAACTAATGCTCCGCTGCTTAATGCGACAAACCCAGCCCCCATAGTTACCGCACCTTCCGTTGTCGATGCGGATGTAATAGTTATCAATCCAAAAAACTGCGCCCTTTGCAATTCCTCGAGTGAGCTACTGGAACAGCTAAAAACCCAAGGGAGCCTCTTCAACCTAAGGATAATTGGATCGCAGGCTTTTGATGTTGATTCTGCACAGGGGCAAGAACTCATTTCAAAATACAAAATAACAAAATTACCCTCCCTGATCTTAACTGCAAAAGACAAAAAACCCATAAATGATAGTTTCGTTTCCCTTTGGCAGCAAAAAATCGGGACCCTTGAATCTGATGGTTCGCTCGTATTCCGCGAGCTCCCATTTCCATACTATTCAATTACCTCCAGTTCGGTGGTAGGCCTTGTCGAAGGGATTGCCATACGGCCAGGAGGCTGCGAAAACTGCTTTGACCCATCCATTCTTTTCCGTTCATTAGAAGCCCAGCAGATGAATATGGTTTTTTCAAACATAACCTACCTTGACCAAAACGACAGCCGGGCCAAAGAACTCATCTCAAAATACAATATAACAAAAATCCCGGCTCTTCTCCTTAGCAAAGGCGCCAACGACTATGACCTGTTCAACCAAAAGGTCCTTCCTCTTGGTGAGTTTTCCGGCGACTGGTTTATATTGCGAAGCGCCTTCCCTCCATATATTGACCTTGCTGATAATAGTAGCGTTCGTGGGCTTGTAAGTTCAATAGAAATAACTAATTCCAGCTGCGTATCCTGCCTTAACATTTCCGGCCTTTCGGACTATATCTCGAGCTCGAGCGGTGTTGTTATTGTCAATTCAACAAAACTCGAGGCAAATTCAAGCGCTGCAAGATCGTTAATTTCAAAATACGAAATCAAATACTTACCCACCTTCCTTTATTCTCCGGATGCTTCGGTTTATCCAGGGTTTGATCCGGCCTGGCTTGATACCAACAGCACGGTCGAAAAAGACGGTTGGCACATTTTCCGTGCCCAGCCATCGCTTAATATGACTTATCAGAATGTCAGCGGATAATTTTCTTCCTTTTGGCCTGTCCACTACGTGTCCGACTTTCTAGCCTCTACAGTGTCAAACATATAGTGCAGTTTAACCAATCCGCTCGAATACGATTCAGTATTTTTTAGTTTCAATTTCTTCTCTTCCTTTATATTCTTGAATAAAGGAATTCCTTTTCCTAAAATAATTGGATGTACAAAAACCATAATCTCATCAATAAGATCGGCATTTAGCAAAACAGAGACAATTTCAGATCCGCCAACAACCCAAATGTTCCCTTCGTTTTCTCTCTCCGTTTTATTCTCATTATCCTTTTTCAGCTTTTTAACAAAAGGAACAATATCAGAAACAAATTCAACATTTTCATCCTTTTTGGTTTTCTTATCTCTGCTAAAAACGTATCCTTTCTTTCCTTTGTAATGGTAACCCGTTCCCATCTCTAGCATTTTTTCATAAGTAGTCCTGCCAATCAATACAGTATCTACAGAATCATAGAATTCTTTATAACCATAATCCTGATCAGTGAATAACCAGTCAATAGAGTGATCTTCTCTTGCAATGTAACCATCTAAGCTTGTGGCTATGAATAAGATTATTCTTTTCATTTATTTCTTACCCGATATCTTTTTGCTATTTTTTCTGCCTTCCTCATTTTCCCCGAAGTGCTCCTCATATAGTTTTCTTTCTGGTGTCTTCACAAATATTATCCCTAACCTAAGCAATAATGCTGCAATTGCAAAATAAAAAATAACCAGCCCATATGGCCGCACATCAAAACCAGCCGTTGGCTTGGATTCTATGTAAAAGAAATGCAGGATGACTAATAACAAGCCAATGTAGCCGCATGTTTGTATGGTTTTCCATTTTTTGTATCCTAGTTTTTGTACTGCTGATTTTGTCGAAGTTATCGTCATTATTAAAAAAATAAAGAATGCAATAAACCCAAAAATTACCGGCAGTAAAGTGGCTTGTGCAAAAATACTCCCAGGATCAAGTTTGTAATAGATAAAGAGCGAATATGCCGTATGCAGGAGTATTATTACAAAAGAAATTACCCCAACCGTTTTGCGGTAGGCCAAGTATTTTGCAAATACCACTGGCCAAAATTTTGAGAGCGGGCCAACTATAAAAACAAGCGCAAGGAGCCCCAGAGCCGCAAGTGCAGCGACCTTGTTCAGTTCACGTAATGAATATGTGATGTCTTGGAATGATAATACCTTGATTAAGTTTTCTAACTTCAGCGTTTTGGTTTGCTTATCATAGGCAGTATATAGGAATAATATGGAAACAATTACCAAAAAAACAATTAGCCATGGCCGATAGTCTATTTTCATCGGAATTTTATTCGGAAAATAACCTTTTATATGGAATGCCCGATTTATCAATTAAGTGAATAAATGACTAAACTATTACCCGAACCAATGCGGATTTTTATCACCGGCGGAACATTCGATAAGGAATACAACGAATTAACTGGCCAGTTATTTTTCAAAGACACCCATATTTTCGAAATGCTAAAGCTCGGCCGTAGCAGGGTGGATGTGCAAGTTAGTACGCTTATGATGGTCGATAGTCTGGATATGACTGATGAAGGCCGTCATCTTATCGCAAAAAGCTGCAATGATGCTTCAGAAAAAAGAATCCTAATCACCCATGGAACTGACACTCTTGTAGAAACTGCTGCTGTTTTAGAAAAGGAAAATGCTGGCAAGACCATAGTTTTGACCGGCGCAATGGTCCCATATAAGTTCGGAAGTTCTGATGGCTTGTTCAATCTGGGAAGCGCGCTCGCATTTGCCCAAACGCTTCCGCCCGGGGTTTATGTTGCAATGAACGGCCGGTATTTCCATGCGGGTAAAGTTAGGAAAAATAAAAAATTGGGCGAGTTCGAATCAATTTAGTTTGTTTTTTCCATTTCTTTTTGTCCGCTTTGTTGAGGGGGCTGCTGGATTGGCTGGACTGGTTGTTGAACCTGCTGAGCAGGTTTTGGTTTTGTCATTCCCTTGTATATTTTCAGTCCTTCAAGTACCAGCGTAACTATTGCAATCAAAAAGAACGAACCAGAATACAAATTCAATCCGGTGTTTTGGAAATCTATTCCTATCGTATATGCATGGAATATTATCAAGGGGTATGCAAGATAGATCAATTTGTGCAAAGTGTACCAGCTTTTGCCAAGCGTCTTAACTGCCAAATCAAATGAAGTGATGAATAATAAAAATAAGATCGGCAGTGCTATTACTCCAGCTAATAATCCAAGTCCTCCAGGCCCAAGGGCAAATCCAAAGACGCTGATCGGGTCTCCAGCAAAATTCAAAAGTACCTGTATGATGTAGTGCATCGCTGCAAATATGAATCCAGACACTCCGATTGCCCTTCGCCCCATGAAAATTGCAGGATTTAATGAGAATGTTGGCCAAACCGCCCGTATCGGGCTAACCATGAGCGCAAGACTTATGAACGAAAATGAGAGGTAGCCAAAGGCATTTGCCATTAGCACAGAAATATTTCCTTTGTCCGCATAAATGAACCAAGTCCCGATTGCAAGGATAAACGCGATCACATAAACTATGGTCCTTGCATTTTTTGTCAACATTACTATTGTTTCCCTGTTTATCATAAAAATTTCACCAACTTTGAATTCTTAATCCTTATGTTCTTTTGTTTCTTCTTCAATTAAAGCGAAAAAATATCATATCTTAGTTTCCCTGATTTTTCGATTTCGCTATTTATCTGCTCAAGTATTCTATCTTTTATTTTCATATAACTCTCTCGTCCTAATTCAACGTTTCCGATAGCATACCTTTTGTTTTTTGTATTGAAACAGAACATGCACTCCTGCAGGTTCTCACAGTTATGGCAGAACATCGCATCTGAGCAGCTGCTGCAGCTTTCCATTTCAAAGCAACGCTGTAAATTAACAGAGTGATAACAATTAACACAAAAACTTGAATCAAAAACACTATCACAGCCGAAAATGTACTGTGAACTTCTTGGCCAGAATGAATATGCCACGTATTTGGAATAAACCGCACAAACTGCCCGATAACAACTTACTGCATCGATCGTAATTGTGCATTCAATATCGTTAATGTACTGCCCATCCTGAATGTCTGTATTAAAGAAAGCGATCTTGCCAATTTTTGCCCCTGCATTTTTTAGGTCGATTCCCTCTAACTCCTGTGCGGTTAATCTGACAGCCGCTCCAAATGTTTTTGATTCCTCTAAATTCAACAATCGGCTTTTAGGCAAATCCGAATAATTCCCATAAGCTGCCAAATAAACTTCCTTGCAGCTAGCAGCGGATTTGCATTTTTCAAGGCCATGGGTGTGATTGACCAGCCATTTCTCATAATGGTCAATCGGCTTAGCCGGCCTTTTCTTGAGGATGATCTGCATGGTCTGGCCAAACGCCTCTTCGATTTTGCTTTTATCTGTTGCTGGCGCTGGCTTTGGCACAATCGCAATTTTTGGCACTTCGACTTTTCCCTTTGCATTTGCAACTATTTCAACTAGTGAAGGCAGCCGCTTTGCTTTTTTTACAACATCTACCATCTGGGTCTGCAAGGCAGTTTTTATCTCCTTGTATTTCTCAGGTCCAATTTCCAGATTACCAATTGCATATTTCTTATTTTCCAAATTAAATGAGAAAAAACAGTTTGCACAGTTCTTGAGCCCGTGTGAATAATAGCAATCAGCGCTATCCTGGCTCATCCATAGTTCAAATGACCTTTTCACCCTGGTTAGCTCATGGCATTTTAGGCAAAAATCGCACTGGCTAAAGGCATTTCCTCCAAAACCGCAATTATCTGCCCGCGTAAGGGTGCAAAATGCCATATTTTTGCAATTGCCGGCGACTGTGGAATTGTAGATGTAAAAACTGTCGTTTATGTTAGAACTTGATTGGATATACTTGGAGTTTCCAAGTATCATATTTCCAGTGTAATAGATCCGATCCTGCACTGCTGCAACAATTGAATCAATGTCTTTAATTTCATTTATTGTTAGCGGAGGAAATTTTTTGTTCACATCAACCTCATCGAGGCTCATGGCTTTTGCTTTCTCAGAATAATCCGTGGTGGAAAAAATAACTTCTTTTCCAGAAATGCTGGATTTTCTTACAACTGGAAGGTCGACCAGCTCACCAAGCCATTTTTCATACTCACCAAGGCTTCCGATCTCCTGGCCAAAGAGAATCCTACAAGTATCTTTCCAGGATTTATCCAATTCAGCATCCATCATTGATCTTATTTAGTTAGATTGTAAATGCTTAAATCCAATCGTTTTTTCTTATCCAGTTCCCCAAAGGCCCAGTCCTGTACCATCTCCTTTACTTTACCAAATGTTTCCCTCCCAACTTCTGCATTGCCAATCGCATAATGCTTGTTTTTGGTGTTAAAACAGAACATAGCCTGCCGCATCCCCTCGATATTATGACAGAAGTAGGAATCCGAGCTATCCCTCCCGCCGTCCACTTCAAAACATCGCTCAAGTTTAACCGAATCAAAACATTTTAGGCAAAATCCGCAGTCAAATGCTATTCCGCATCCAAAGCAATGGTCTGAGCTTCGTGGCCAGGAGCAATAAGCGCAGTTTTTGCTATATGCGCAGATAACTGTTCTGTAGCAATTTGTTGCTCCTGCTCCCCACTGGCATTCGATTAGGTTTGAGTTGTTTCCGGTTATCTGTTCTGGTGAATAATATGCGATTTTACCAATTATTTGTGCTGAATTATCCATGTTCACTCGTTGTACTTCGTTTTCACCTATCGCCAGATGTTCACCGATCTTCAAACCTTCGTCATAAGTTACCAATCTGCTTTTTGGAAGTTGAGCAAGACCCGGCCACTGCGACATCTGCACTGATTGCTTGCTGATAACTGATTGGAGCTGATAGGGTACTACCGTATGAGTTCGTAACCAATTACTATAACTATCGATTCCGCCTTCGAGCGGTTTTTCAAATAACAATGAAGATGTTTTAACAAAGGAAATTTCAATCGGTTTTTTATCCTGAATTTCATTTTGTTGGTTTATTTTCTCTACCAACGTTTGTACTATTGAATTATTTGGTTCACTTTTGCTGGTCAATTCTACTAACGTATCTAACCGTTTATCTTTTTTGAGCTTCCCAACAACCTCCGATAATAATTTTTTCTTTATCTGTGCGTATTTATCTTTCGTAAGAATCAAGTTTCCAATTACGTGTCGTTTTCCAATTAGATTAAATGAAAAGAAACTTTCGCTGCAATTATCCAGGCCAAAAGAGTAGTAACAATCAGAGCAATTTGTGCTTTTCCAAAGCTCAAAACTCCGCATATTCCTGAAAAGAATGCTGCAACGTATGCAGAATTTTGATTCCCCGCCCTCGTTAGTCCCAAATATGTTTTCGCAAAGCCGAAGATACTGCGAATATGCAATGTTTTTGCTATCACTTATTTTGACTGAATCATAGACAAAGAAGCTATTTTGTATATTAGAGCTTTTTTCCACAAATTTTGAATTTCCCAAAATGATGTTGCCGCAATAGTAAAGTCGCTCATCCAATGCTTCCAAAATAGAATCGATATCCTTCATTTCATTTATGCCAAGTGGCTCGAATTTTTTGTTGAAATCAACCTCTTCCATAGTGATGAACTTGCCCTCATTCGGGAAATTGTTGCTTGTGAAAACCGTCTCTACTTTAGATTTGCTGCATTTTTTCACAAACCGCGGATTGTTTAGTTCAATAAGCCAGTCTTTGTAATCCTGCAGCTCGCCAATTTCACTCCCCAAAACAATTCTGCAAGTGGTTTTCCACTCCCTATTCAGTTCGCTATAGGTTGGGCTATCCATGTTATTTTTGCCAATTTTCCCTTATATAAGAAAGAGCTGACCATTGTCAGAATTTCATCATTGACTAGTAGTTTCAGTCATTTGTAAGTTCATCCAAAAGATTAGGAAGGATTTTTGCCTCTGCTTTCCTCAAATTTTCCTGCAACGCCCTTCTTTTTACTCCTAGCCTGCCAGCAAGCTCTTCCAGGTTAACTTTTTTCGGCCATTCATAATACCCAAGAGAAATTGCTGATGCAACTGCCTGCTTCTGCTTTTTGGTTAGGCTAAACTTGCTGTTTTTTGAAAATTTTGTCTGGCAGTTTTTTGTTGCGAACATTTTGACCTCGCCAATTTGCTCAAGCTCAGAGAGCAGCTTTTTTATGTTATTAGGTTCTTGCGCAAATATCTTGTAGCCTTCATAGCCATCTCTTGAATAGCAAGGTGAGCTTATCACGCAACCACTCTGCAATACTGCATCATATGAGGTGACTGGAGCCTTCCAGGTTACGTGCACCAGGGGATCATTTCCCATTTCAATCGGCGTTATCTCCAATACTTTTCCCGACCTTCCAATATGGCGCACAAAATTCCTAAACATTTCAGATTCCGGAGAGATGAGCCTGTAAAGTCCCTTAACGATCCTGCTCTTAGAATTCCCGGAGACGGTTCTTCCACTCAATTCTTTTACTTGTAAGGTTGGGAATTGGGTTATTGCATCTGTGAACCAGCAATCGTGATGATAAACCCCTATTTCGCAAAACTTCATGTTTTTATTATCTTATAAAGGATATTTAAATCGGGTTGCGCGCTAATCCCCACCTTTTCTAAGGTGGGGTCGTAAAAGCGCAACAAATGGTAAGGGGTTAAGGGGAAAAGCCAGATTTTCCCCTTAAGTATCTAATTTTTACCGGAATATTTTTGCTCAGTAG
>JACRGB010000031.1 GCA_016212505.1 Microcaldota archaeon | reverse complement strand
CTACTGAGCAAAAATATTCCGGTAAAAATTAGATACTTAAGGGGAAAATCTGGCTTTTCCCCTTAACCCCTTACCATTTGTTGCGCTTTTACGACCCCACCTTAGAAAAGGTGGGGATTAGCGCGCAACCCGATTTAAATCACCTAGAGTTAGGAGGTCCCCATCCCGAAGTACCACGCCATTACTAAATAATGGGTTTGATCTTACCAAGTGCCTACCATCTTCAAAAGAAAGGGGATGTAGGCCAAGAGCATGGGCACGAAGTTCGGCATCAATACCGCTGCTCCGAAGTTCCAATAATGCATGGAGCCGTGAAATAACCGCAGAGTCCTCGGAGATTGCATGGACGCAGGATGAAAGGGCCCGCTTAACCCATAACGCATGTGCTTGCTCAAACAAATCGCCATAACCTTGGGCTTCAAGTTCAAGTACTGCGTTCCGCACAATTTCAGAGGCATCTGCAATAAAACCCATCCCAAAAGGAGTGAACTTTCTTCCTATAAGTACATTGCCAGATATTGGATAGGTTTCGCCGCGCTCTTCGCCACTATAGATGCGCAGATAATATTTTGGATCGGAATTCAAACGAAGTGCCTGAAGGCGCTCGCGTAAAGCTGCCAGCTCGCGTTCTAATCCTTGGATAGTTAATTTTTGATCAGCTAAACGTTCGTCCCTTATTTGAATAACTCTTCCCAAAGAGGCAAACATCCTGCTTCGCTCTGCAACAAATCCGGAGTGTGTTCTTTCAAGTAAACTTAACTCTCCGGCTAATTCTTCAACACGCCCCGCAAGGGCCCTTGCATCTTGATGATGATTTTCCCGGGCATTAGTTGCACGGGCTAAAAGTTCGGTTAGTTCAGCAACTTTTCGCTCAAGGTCAGAAACTAAAACGCTTGCATAACCAGTTAAGACTATATCGCATCCAATTCTCGCTTCACCAATTCGTCCCTCAACAACACTGGCACTTGGGATTGGTGGTGTTTCTTCGGACTCGGTAAAAACGCCTACAGCAGCAACACCGACCCGGCCGCCTAAAATATTTGAGCCGCCTATTGACTCATCCAGTGGCTCATGAACATTTGCCATCGGAGGACGGGTAGCGGCAGGCGGGGGAACTGGCGCAACAGTTGGTGCCCGGGCAGCAGTTGGCCACACACCCATGACTGTATCGGGAGCCCGAAATGGTCGCCGAGCAGCAGGTTCTGGTGCTCGCGCAATAACTGCGGGCGGCGCAGCAGGAAGTAAGGGTACTGATACGTGAATTTCTGGTTGCGGATGTGCTGGTCCGGCTGGAATTGGAAGAGCAGCTGCTGGACCAGCAACTAATGGAACTTCTTGCGCCATAGACTTAGGTGCACCTGCACCATTAGCATCTGGAGCATGAGCCGGAGGAACGGGATTAACTTCAGTACGTTGACCTCTGGGAAATCTTCCAGGTCCTGCAGGCCTCATTTTGAATACCAATAATTCACCACTAAGATTAGTGTTTGGAAACCTTTTTAAATAGTGGTAAAAAATGAAAAGAGAAGAAGGATAGATGAATTAACTGCTTAGACTTGCACATGAAATAATACTCCGACAAGGTATCCGGCCAATGCCGCAGCACCGCCAATAAGCATAAGTTCAAGCCCGCCACGAAGCCATTTTCCTGAAGTTATTTGGCTCTTATACGCCCCAACTGCAAAAAGCACAAGTGGGGAAATTATGAGCGCAATAGTTGTCGCCTGCGAAACCGGAAGAAAAAAATAAGGCACAAGAGGAACAAGGGAACCGACGATGGCGCTAAAGCCAACTACCATCCCCTGCCAAAAAGCAGACATGCTCTCGCTCGGGTTTTCAAGATGCAGTTCTTCGCGCATCATTGTTTCTAGCCATACTTTCTTATTCGAACAAATTTGGTCAACGACCTGAGCAAGCAATTTGCCGCTAAAGCCTTTTGCCCGGTAGATATCCTCGATTTCTTTTCGTTCTTGTTCGGGTACGCGATCAATCTCATCAAGCTCGCGTTTTATTTCAGACTGGTAATGTTCGACTTCTGCTTTTGTTGAAGTATATGCAACTGCGGCCATGCTCACGCTTTCGGCAAATGTTGCGGCAAGGCCGGTAAGAAGGACAAGGGGGGTGGAGTTAGTTGCAACCGCAACACCAAGGATTATCCCAAATACATTGACAAGGCCATCCTGGCCTCCTAGGATTATATTACGTATAAGAAGGCCTTTGGCTGCACTGTGGTTTTCGGGGTGTTGTGGTTTTGCCATTGATTAACAAAGAAGTTAATGTAATTTAAGGATTTGCACGCACAGTCAACCTAGAATGGGCTTGTAGCTCAGTAGCAGAGCGCTCGCTTCGCAAGTACAGTTTCCAAAACACCCAAAAACACAGAACCGGAAACTGGAAACGGAAGTGCGAGAGGCCGGGGGTGCGAGAAGAGTTTCCAGTCCCGAGTTTCCAGTTTTGTCAAAACGAAACCCGAAACGGACAACAGAGAACTGGGCTTTCGCCTTTCCCCCCAAGTCCATTTTTCCTAAGTTTCGTGTCCTGGGTCTTGCCTAACGAAAAATGGACTGAAAGTGAATGAGCGAAGCGAAATTCACGATGAGTCCATTTCTTTTTGTAAGTGCTCAAGATTAAGTTTTGAATAGCATAATTGCAAATTATTATAAATATTCTTTACACATATTACTGTGTGATGAATATGGTTAACATAACTGTGTCAGTACCAATAGAGATGAAGAAAAAAATGGATGAGTTTGCCATAATAAATTGGTCAGAGGTAGCAAGAGGGGCGTTTACAGAACAGATTTCTAAATTAGAATTGCTAAAAAAATTGACAACAAAAAGCAAAGCTACAGATAAGGACATTCAGGGAATCACTGCAAAAATCAGGGAAGGAGTATGGAAAAGACATGAGGAGAAAAAATGATTCTTGTTGTTGATACAAATGTCATTATTTCCTCACTACTAAAAAGATCGATAACTCAGGAAATTCTTTTTCATTATGCTTCTGTTTGTTATACACCAGAATATGTAAAGGGAGAAATAGAGAAACATAAGAAAGAAATAATGAAAAAGTCAGAGTACAGTGAGGAAGAGTTCAATACAGTTTTGTCGATTATATTTTCAAGAATTATGGTTGTTCCCCAAGAAGATTGTGTTTCATATAAAGATAAAGTACTAAGCTTTACTCCGGATGATAAAGATTGGCCATTTTTAGCATTGGCAATGCATCTTGATGCAAGGCTTTGGACATATGATAATCCGTTAAAAGAAAGGCAAAATGTAGTCAAAATCGTAACAACAAAAGATCTTGTTGAGTTATTGAGAAAATGAGGTGGGAATATTTCCATTAAGAACGAAAAACTTCAAGGCATCCTCCACATAGCATTCGCAGTCATCATCATAATAGCGGTTTTTGCATTCAACAATCAGCTCGAGCAGTTTAAGCAATACGGATACGTTGGCGTTTTCATCATTTCCCTGGTCTCTGCTGCAACTATTCTTTTCCCGGCACCAGGCTGGATTTTTGTTTTTGCAATGGCAAAATTCTTGGACCCAATAGGCCTTGGCATTGCAGCAGGGACCGGCTCTGCAATAGGAGAACTTACTGGCTATCTTGGCGGCGAAGGCGCGTCAAAATTAATAAGCACAAACAGCCATTTCAAAAAGATAAAGGAGTGGATAAGAAAAAATGATTTGCTTGCGATATTTGTCCTTGCGCTAATACCAAACCCGCTTTTCGATGTTGCGGGTATAGCCGCTGGTGGGCTCGGCATAAAATGGTGGAAATTCCTAGCGGCTACGGCAGCTGGAAGGATTATCCGTTACGCAGCTCTGGCTTATTTGGGAATATTTACTATGCAGTTTGTCTAAAAATTATTTGCAATTACTAAAAGCGAACAAATGAAATTAAAAACCAAAAAACCAGTGGCGCCTCGGGGCGCTCTGGAGCCCCGAACCGCTCACAGCCCTCCAGGGCTGCTTTTTTGTTTATTTTTTGCTCTGCTGATAAATTTTATTTTTTATTTACTAATTTCTATCGTGCGGGAGTGTTCCCATTCTATTTAAATTAATAACAGGTAAAAGTGATTTGCAATGATTGGGAACATCTATAAGGGAAATTATAAACTGTTAGTCATACCTCCGCTTCTGTTAATACTAATATCGTTATTTTTCATACCGCAAATAAAAACAGGGGTTGATTTCCGGGGAGGTACACTAATCAGCCTTTCCCTAAAAAATAATATCGATGCCCAGACGCTGCAGGCAAAATTAGTCCAGCAGGGTTTGGAGGCGCATGTCCAGGTATTTGAAACAGCAGTAGGCTCGCGTGCAGAAATAGAGCTTCCGCAAAACCAGCAGTTAGTCCAAGCCGAGTCGCTCAAATCACAATTCAACTTGCTTTTACCCACAGTAACAAATCTTGAAATACAGTCGGCACAGAACAGCAGCCTTAGCGGGGAATATCGGACAAAGAAAGCGGAGCTGGAAAATATTTCCCGGCAGATGTTCGCCCTCTCGGGCCAGAACCAGAACAACATAAGCGGCTTGAACGACCTTTCTAAAAAATTCACAGCATCTTATTCACAGGTTTACAAAAATTATCAGGATTCTATTTCAGGGACAATAAATAAGGAAGTCCGGTATGAGTCAATATCAGTCCAATCGGTTAGCCCGGTGCTATCTGCTAATTTCATACAAAAAGCGATCAACGTGGTCATACTTTCGGCGATACTCAGTGTGATTTTTGTTTTCCTTTTCTTCAGGTCCATAGTGCCAAGCGCCGCGGTCTTAACAGGTGCCTTAGCCGATGTCACAATAGCACTTGGCGCGATGGGGCTTCTTGGCATCCCGCTCACATTGCAGTCATTTTCGGCACTTCTGATGCTTATAGCATTCTCACTTGATACAGACATACTGCTCACAACCAGGGTCCTTAAAAGAAAGGGTGACCTTAGGGAAAATGCCTATGATGCAATGAAAACCGGGCTCACCATGAGCGTGATGGCTGTTGTTGCATTTGGCGCGTTATTTGTACTTGCTATAATGACCCACATACCAACCTACTATGAAATATCTGCAGTTGCCTTAGCTGGACTCTTTGGGGATATGTTTGCAACATGGGGAATTAACGGCGTAATGATATTGCATTTTGCCGAAAAAGAAAGGGAAGGAGGCAAGGCATGATACTTTCAAACGATAAACGATTTTACATAATAGCAGCTGCATTCCTGCTCTTACTCGGGGCGCTGGTCCTCTACCATAGTTATGCCAACCTCATAATGCTTGGCGCATTGCTGATATTTGGTGCAACTTCGCTAACCTGGAAGGAGCCGGGAATCCGGCTGGAAAGCGTTGCGCTTTTGGTACTGCTTGCACTTGCAAATGTGTATGTCAATGGGATAAAGTTCGGCATTGATTTTGCAGGCGGAACCAGGATACCCGTAGTCCTTGACCAGCCTGTTGATGCCGCAACCATGAGCGAAATGGTCAACACGATAAAAACAAGGGCCAATGTGCTTGGGCTTACCGAAGTCCGCGTGCGTGCGATCGGGGATAACCAGATAAATGTCGAAGTGCCCGGGAACGATGAATCAACAATTACATTTATTGAGCAGACCATAGCCCACCAGGGGGTCTATCAGGGAATAGTTGATGGGAAAGTAGCAGTAAGCGGGGAACATATTTTCTCAACTTCAATACGGAGCCTGGATTCGGCGCAGCTTACACAAAGCAGGGCGGACTGGGGGGTTGCATTTTCAGTGGACCAGCAGGGGGCGCTGCAATTTGCAGAAGTTGCAAAAGGCAAGGCAGATTATCCTGTCTATATGTTCCTCGATAGGCCAAAGGATGCGGTCATCTTTTACACCAGCAGCCAGATCAAGAATATGACACGACCGGATTCAAGCCAGAAAGAAACGATTAAGTCGATCCAGGATTCACTTAAGCTCCAGGGAGATGATATTGCAGTCTATATAACAGATAATATTTTCTCAAATAACTTAAATGAAAGCGCTAATCTAACTGCCAAAACAAATAAGACAAAGGCGCTTGTCTCTTCAAACCTGCCATCTGAAATAAAAAATAAGATAAAGGCAGCAGGTTTTTTCTTGGTAGAATTTAATGAAAGTGAAATAACCCCTGAATTCGGCAGGTCAAGAGGAGGGGCATTGATAATAGATAAATTACCTGCAGTCGGCCTGCTTAGCGCGCCGCTTTTAAGTGCGGATACTGCAAGCGGGGTGCCAAGTTATGGTTATACAGTAACCGGAAGCGTTCCGGCAAATACTCCTTCGCAAATCAAAGTGCAGATAGCAGCAGAGTCAGCCAAAAGCACTATTTCAATCCTAAAAGGCGGATCATTGCCAGTGCAGATTTCCCTTGGTTCTAGGACTAGCCTTCCAGCATCTTTGGGGCAGGAATTCCTCAAATTAAGCTTGATTGGAATTGTCGCCTCATTAATTTTGATATCTTTGTTTATCGGCCTTCGGTACAGGAACGTCACTGCAACTTTGCCAATTGTCGTGATAAGCCTTGCCGAGCTTATAATTTTAGTTTCGGTTTTAGGTTCATTTACAATTGATCTGGGAGCTATGGCAGGAATAATTGCTGCCATTGGTGTCGGTGTAGATGCCCAGATAGTAATTACTGATGAGCTGCTAAAGAAAGATGACCAGCACACCAATGAAGAGAAAGCTGCTTTAGCATTTGGGATAATAAAAACAAACGCAGTGGTTGCGATATTTTCAATGGTTCCATTAATTTTCTCACAAATAGTTGAAGTTATTGGCTTTGCTACTTCAACAATTTTGGGCGCGTTGCTTGGTTATATGATAACGAGGCCGGCATATGCAGCAATACTGGAAACGATAATTGAGAAAGTTCAGAAGAAGAACTGATGGTTGTGGGAGAGGAAAACGAAAGGGATAGTGTGACAATGGATCTCAAAAAATATCTTGCCGAGTTTCTTGGGGCTTTTGCGCTAATTTTTATTGGCGCAGGCGCGGTCCTTGTAAATGGATTAACTGGCGGTGCAGTCGGTTTAGTTGGAATTGCACTTGCGCATGGGCTTGTACTTATGACTATGATTTATGGAATGGCGCATATTAGCGGTGCGCATTTCAACCCAGCCGTTACAATTGCAATGCTCGCAAACAAAAGAATTAATTTAAGCGATGCGGCAGGTTATATCCTATCGCAATTAACTGGTGCGGGCGTAGCCGGATTTTTGTTATTTTTCCTTTACCCAACAGCAACAAGCGGCCAGCTTTATGGTTTTCCAACAACAATTGGACTCGGGTTCGGGATCGCACTCGAAGCAGTCCTGACATTCTTCTTAGTCCTTACAATTTACGGAACTGCAGTGAACAAGAAAGCGCCAAGCGGGTTTTTTGGTTTAGCTATTGGTTCGGTCCTGATTTACGACATAATACTTGGCGGAACACAGACAGGAGCTGCAATGAATCCGGCAAGGGCTTTTGGTCCGGCACTAGCGTCTGGAGTTTGGGGGCCACAATTGATTTACTGGGTTGGGCCGGTCTTGGGCGGATTGTTGGCAAGCTTTGTTTATGAATATTTGATAAGAGAGGAATAGCAAAGCAGATAATTTAAAAATCCTAAACGAATTAGCTAAATCATGTGTAACCTTTATCTCGAAGGAACAAGGGCAGTAGTTGACCTGGCTAAGTGCCCCTATGAATTTGCATCTCCGGAATTTCTCAATATCCACCTAAAAGACCTCTCAACTACAGAAGCTCCAATCAAAACGATAAGGTATGAAGAAGAGATAGTTGTCGAATTAGATGAAACAAAAAGCACGGTACTAACCGAATACGCTTCTTTTATCAGGCAATTAGAAGGGATCTTGCTCCGGGAAGATGTTTATGGGATGAAGCAGGATCCATCATACGATGGAAGAAGAAAAGCGATCAAGCGTTTTTATGAGTATGTCTTCCTTAATCCCATCCTAGCAGCACGCGAACTGCAGGAATACAAGGAGGATGAGCCTGAAAAATCACTTTACTTAAAGGGCCATCAGACTTTCAAATCCTGGGTTGCCGGGATATTGAAAAGATATGTTGCAACAAAACTATATGCCCTTGTCAAGGAAACCGGAGACTTAAGGGCAGCATTCCTTTCCTTAGTCGGACTCAAGACGCTTTATTTTGTCCCATCATTAATGTTAGACATTCCGAAAAATGCAGTTAAACTGGAAGGGCCGGACGCAAAATATAGTTTGCCTTATGGCATAGAAGTCCAGATATACGAGGTCCCTGGGGCTGAAGCTTATCTTTATGTCCAGAAAAATAAAATCGTTGAAAGCCTGAGCCCGGCACTTAGTGCTCTGCTTAAGCGAACGATAAATGAGCAGTTTAAGGAAACATTTGCCAATGTCGAGTGGGACATTTTAATGAACCTTAAGACGCGGGAGTATCGTCAGTATTTTATTGACCGGGCAGTCATAGATGGGATCCCGATAACACCTGGGGAAGCGCTTGCCATGGGCAGGGAATGCGCGAGTTGGGTGGTTGGTTTGGGCGCCTATATCGAGAATATTTCGCTCGATAAGGACAATGTCACAGACATCTACATTGACAGCGAAAACTCGCCGATTTATATCGAACATGCAAAATATGGGGTATGCCACACCCTCCTGCGATACAACCGCGACCTTCTTGAGCGGTCCTTCAAAAATGTCGTCTACACTACGGGCGGGACACGGAAGTTCGATGAATCGAGCCCGATATTGGATGTTGTCCTAAAAAGGCTGACAATGCGTTGCCACCTCCAGAGGCCACCGGCAACTTTTGGCGAGCTTCAGGGGGCACTTCGGCTGATGAAGGAAGAGCCATACACATACTCACAGTATCTTGCCCTAAATTCTTTCACACCATTTTTTGCAGGTTATGACGATGTGATGGTAAGTTTAGGATGCTCAGAAGCAGTACTTGGTCTAAAAGGTGTTGGTAAGACTTCATTTACTGCTGCAAAAATAGCAGCAATTGGCACAAGAAGAAGGATCATACCAATACAGGATATTGAAGAAATACCTGTCCGCGCCTTTAGAAAAAGAGGGTTCCACATAGGTGCTGCAAGGGTGCAGAGTTCTGAGGTAGAGCAAGGCACCACCAAGGAACTTGACTTAGTTACCATGGCCAATGCCCTTTTGCGTATGGGTGATGCTGCATTAATTATTAACGAAGTCCGGTCGCGTATCGCAGTTCAGGGAATCAGCAACCTCCTTAACACCCAACCTGGCGTATTTTTGCTATATAACCTTCACGCCGAATCCCTAAGGGATATCCAGGACCGTCTTGAATTGGTATTTGGGATTCCTGCCGCGAGCATGTATGCCACAGACAGATATTCATTCCTTAAGAAAATCAGGTTCGGAAGAAAAGGAAGGGTTTACCGCGTGCTTGGTATAGAATATGAAAGCGATCTTGATGAAAAGAAATTTGTCGAGCTTTTCAGGTTCAGGAGAGGCGAAAGCATAGAAAAATGCAGCGTTGAAGCCAAATTCATAAGGAATCCCGAGGCAACAATGTGGGACTTTAGCAAAGTGAACATCAAAAAACTAGAAAAAGAACTGGATTTGACATTTGTCCCTCCAGCATTAGCCAGAAGGAGCGAAGAAAGCGGGATTTCGCCAGAACAATACTTATTGCAGGCATTCTGGAAAGGTAAAATGTACCATCAGATATACAAAGCGAGCGTAGAAATGAATGATAAGCTACTTAACGAGCTTGATTTTGTCCTAAAGGTTAATACTGCTGCAGGCAGGTTACTAATACAAATGGAACAGGAATCTGGCGAAGTTGATTTTGGCGATGCCTGGGAGAAATGGGAGCCCATATTCAAGGGAGTATTGAGGGATGAAATTGACAGGAGAAAAGCTGGCGCAAGCGCTTTTGGCGGAGGAAGTGGTGGCGCTCTGGAACTGCCTTCGGTTCCAAAATCAAGGCCAGCAGAAACCGCCCCTCGCAGTGATGATGAAGGGGTAGAAGAAGAGGCAGCATCTGAAGAAGATGAGGAAGTTGCAGAGGAAGAGCAAGCGCCCCGTGAAACCCCGGTAGCACGATCATTATTGGAAAAATTAAAGGCGAAGAAAAAGGAAAGCGCGGGGAAGAAAAAATAAGTTATATTTTATAATAGCTTGCGTTGATCAATCATTGCGGGTGAAACGAATGGTTTATCTGCATCGAAGAAGTTTAGGCCCTTTTTATAATCGAGAGCCAACACCAGCAGCAGAAAGGCGATACGTTCAAGCAACTGGATGCAGTCCTCTAGTTTCCTTATCAACACCTGGTTCGCTTATCGAAAGACTCCGAAGCACTGATCGAGAAATAATGAGGGCCGCAGTACAATCGATAGGCAGTTCAAGAGTACTGGCAAGTTTGTTTGAGGGGCAAATTCCGTTGGATGTTAAAATAGCTGCTGCAGATCGCGCAACGGATATTCTGTTTCGGGATAATTGTTCTAATTTAGAATTAAAGATTGCCCTATACGCTAGCCGCCCGTTAGACCGGCTTCGAGCCATTCGGAAAATCCACCAGCATATAAGAAAAGGTCAAGATGACCTAAACTGGCTTGCCTGTGCAGTTTCGGTAACAGGTTGTGGGGATGGAATAGATTCGCCGCATTATATAGACACAAGGCGAAGATTTTTGCGGATTCTTAGAGAAGAAATGGATACGGTTCAACCGACTGCATTAGACCTATATGCTACAAATGTACCTCCAAAGCTGGCATGGAGAGCATTTAGGCGTATGTTACAATTGTTTGACAAAAGACAAGAAAGCGGGGTGGACGCTTCACTTGCACTTATCGCCACCAATGAGAAATGCCCTACAGCTATGAGAAGCGCAGCCATTCGAAAATTATGTCGCAATCCGGATAAGGTTTCCGATAGATTAGCAGCAGTGGTTGTTGCCTTACATCACCCTAAAGCAACTGCCAGATTAGCAGCTGTACGTGGTTTTGATAATAATTTTAGCACCAATGATACAAATGAGCTTTTAGATTTAATAGATAAGTCGGCAGATCCAAAAATTTGTGCTGAGGCAATTCGAGTAATGGAAAGAAACGTTGATAAAATATCATCGACCCATTATGGAGCTTTGGCAGTAGTTGCTATTCATGCAAAGAATGAAACCAATGCCCTGAAGGCCGCTAAAAAATTAGAGGCAAGCGAATGCCAGGATCATCCGAAAGAAATAGAAAGGGAACGCGTTAGAGTGATAAACGAAACACGGCACCCTGCAGTAAGAGATCAGATAAACGTGTTTCTGCAAGAAGTTTATAGAGCCCGTATCGGTTCGGAAGGAACGCACTTACACCAAGAACTTAACGGTAATTGATGGATGCGTTGCGGAGAAAAAGGAAAGCGCGGGCAAGAAGAAATAATGGAATATGAGTGTTAACTGAAAGTTAACAAACGTTAACTTTAAAAGGTTAACAATCGTTAACTAATTATGATAATTCCCAGAGGTTCGATAGCAAAGGAGGTATTCGGTTCGCCTCTCAAAATGAAGATACTCGAATTCCTATCATCCAATCAAATTCCCGTAAGCGAACGCGAACTCGCCAGAATGCTTAAGGTAAGCCATGTGGCAGTAAATAAGACCATGAAGCAGCTTTTGGAATTTAATATAGTGAAAGCGAATAGCATTGGAACTGCAATGGTGTGGGAAATTAATGAAAAATCTTTTGCGTATCCCTATGTCAAATCTTTCGTTGAGGCAATAAAAATCAGCCCCTTAGAATACGTAAAAAAGATAATAAGGGAAAAAATAGAAAGTAAAAATGCAGAATATGTCAAAACCAGGGGAACAACGATGGTGCAGGGAGTTTATATATTTGGCTCCATCCCCGAACAAACGGCAAGAACAGATAGTGATATTGATATTCTCGTTGTGCTTGCGCCCGGAGCAGAAAAGAATGAAGACAGGTTAAAAAACGAGCTGAATAGTGAAATTGGGTTCACAATATTGCAAGAGACAGGAAACAGGGTTTCCTTCCACGTATATAGTGTTAAGTCAGTCCAGAGAAATAGGCCTTCTTGGCTGTTGCATGCAATAAACAATGGCATAAGGGTGTAAAGATGACAAGACTAAAAGTTGTTTCCAGAGAAAAATACGTAATATTCAAAGAGAAGGCCGAAGCATTTTATGATGCAATGCTTAGTGAATTTAATTTCGCAGCGCAGAACCCAGGAAGATACACTACTTGCGTATCTAGCGCAGTGCATTGTGCAATTTCTTGGGTAGATGCACTTACAGTATATAAATCAGGAAAAAAGTCATCCGATTCAAATCATGCTTCGGCAATAATACTGTTGAAGGGAATACCAACATCAAATGATCAGGAAAGGGCAAGAATATGTCAGCACCTCCTCACATTAATAGAATTGAAGAATCCCTCAGAATATGAGGATAGGAGAATAAGTAAGGCTGAAGCAGAAAAAGCAGTACAATTGTGCAAAAAGATCGATCGTTTTATAAGAGATGAATTGCAACGCGCAGAAGTTTTCTCTTAACGTAAAGCGTGCATCACTTATTTTTTCATGAATTTTTCTATCTTATCAAAAGCAGATTCCAGCTGCTCCGGCTTGGGTAGGAAAACCAATCGGAAATAGTTCCCTTTCATAGTTGGAGCAAAACCTGAACCTGGGACAACTACTACTCCTTCTTTTAGCAGTCCCTTGACAAATTCAACATCGTTCTTCCATTTATTGCTTTCCACTTTAATGAAAGAATAGAATGCACCTTTTGGCGGGGCAACTGAAAGGCCTTCGATCTGGTTGACTCGTTTAACTAGGACATCCCGCCTTAGTTTTAGTTCTGCATTGAACTTATGGATATGGTCGTGGTTTCCTTTTATTGCAGCAATATATGCCCTTTGCATTTCCCAGTTAACTGAAAGACGCTGATTAGAAAGCCGCTGGATGACATCGGGCATTGTACCCCATTCACCATGGAAAGCAAGGTAACCGACACGCGCTCCAGGATAAATATAGTTCTTTGAAAGGCTGTTGCCGCAAACGACCGGGACGTCCTTGCACAAGGTGCGCATTGGTGTAATATCGCCGTCAAAAACCATCTGGTCATAGACATCATCGCTTATGATCGGGAGCTTGTGCTCGCCTGCAATATCAAGTATCCCTTGCAGGGTCTTGCGCGAATATACCGCGCCGGTAGGGTTGTTCGGGTTAATTACCAAAATTGCTTTTGTGTATTTGTTGATGTTTTTGCGTAAGCTCTCGAGATCTGGCTCAAAATTCGAATCGCAATCATAGAAATCAACTGTACCGTAGTTGATCCGCTCTTTGGTTAAGTATAAGGGATAAGTTGGTACCGGAAGGATGATGTTTCGGCCAGGGTCGACCATTGCCTGGAAGAGAAAATCAATCCCTTCGCTTAAGCCTGAAGTTACGAAAACATTTTCTGGGGAAACTTTTTCAAAATCAGCAATGGTTTGACGAAGTTCCGGATCACCTGAAGATGGTGCATAACCGGAATAATTCTGCGTAAGTGCCTCGGATGCAGCATCAAGGACATGCTGTGGCGGCCTAAAACCAAACGGTGCAGGGTCCCCAATGTTGAGGTAGATCATTTTTGTTCCAAGTTTTTCAAGCTTCATCGCTTCCTGGACAATGTCCCTAATTGGATATGAGACTAGCTCGCTCTTACTAGATGGCTGGATCAGAATAATCACCTGATTGGTATGAAGGTGGAAGGGTTTTAATTTGCTTTCATTTAGCTATCGAAAACTTGATTCTTTCTGGCTCTTGATCGTATACAAATGTTGGATAAATAACTGCAGTAAGTTGATGGCTCACTTGACCGCCTCTGCAACTCGTTGCAAATCTAGTTCCATCCATAAAAGTACAAAGACCGGTTTCAGTCTTGATGGTGTCCATATCATCTTCAATTGTCGTACGTTTGAAAACAGCATTATCATGGGTAATACCAACAAAATCCCCTTTCAAATAAAGTACTCTCCATGAATCTTGCACAATTTGCAATCGATAAAGAGAATCATCAAGGTGTGGAGAAACAGTGGGCGCAGTTATCACTGATGCAATGACAATAACAAAGAACAGCGAAATGATGGCTTCAATGGTTTGCATAGTCACCACAAATAAATAATTTTTTGATCTCTTGCTGATCGCCCACCACTACAAGACGGTAGATGCAGATATCGTATTTGTCATTTGGTCCAGGATAAGCCAAAGCCAGATAAAGATTAGGAATATTGGCAACTTGGGAAAATTGGGTCTTTTTGGCATCAAGAGGGGCATTTTGATTAAGCCAATTTGCCTGCAGGTTCTTAGCCTTGGTCTGGTTAGTGTAAAGATTAGCCGGGTCATGAACAACTGCATCCCCAATAGAAACTAATTTATCAAAGAGTTGCTGGTTAGCGGCACTTTTACTTACTTGATTGGCAGTATTTGCATAGATTTGAAAAACAAAAACCACCATAAGAATAACTGGGAGCACGCTCATCAGTGCGTCTATTGAAAAAAATGCTTTCCTATCTGCCATAGATATAATCTACCTCTATGATTTTTCCTGCGTACTTAAGATGCCATTTGTTGCGCTCAGGTACCGGGACATTGGGGTCGGCATCAAATGAAGGCACATCAATAGAAATTAATGGGTATACGCTTTTTCTTACTTCAAGAGCACGCGCATTTGCTTCTACCTTATTGGTTTGCTCCACATAGGATATTTTTTCTTCGATAGACCTATGCTCAAGTATGAGTGGCGTGGCTAGTAAAGATAGCGCAATCAGAACGCCTGCAAAACTAAACAAAAATTCAATTGTTGCCTGAGCTTTCAAGTATAACACCTTCACCTATTTTGCTTGTTGAACTTATATTAAACTTGTCGGAATGAATTTTGATCGGAAAGTCGGTTTTGAAAATAATGGAATTTACCCTATAACCATTCCGTTGGTATGGGCCGTTTGCATCCAAAATAACTTTTATGTCCGGATCACCCATATCGACAGAAAAATCTGGATCGAAATTATACGGAGATTTTACTTTTCCGAAATACTTAATAGCTCGGTCGTGAGACCACGCTTCTGCATCATAATCTCTAAAACAATCCCTACACTTGATAGGATCGCACAAAACTGGAGGAGGGGGGTCAGGAAAAGGACTACAGATGTGATCTTCAATACAATAAATACATTTTTTTATATCGTACTTTTCATCATAATCCTTAAACCCTACCAGCGCTCCCTGCCGTATCAGTTCCTTGCTCGTTTCTTGTACGTTTTCGTGCAAGCCAACCACCCGCTCGACTTCAATCGCGCGATGGAAATTATAATCATAAGAAACAGAATAAAGTTTTACAATAGAAAGAAGCAGCAATACAGAAACAAACGCGAGCGCGAAAGAAATATAGCCTTTCAATTGATCCCCGTTAGCCAATCTCAGGTTAGGTTTAAGTTCTTTCAGTTTCGGCAACCTTTCAGCAGCAGCTAGCAGTTGTAATTCGGTTGACTTTGATTACTTTAATTTTATCGCGTAGCTTCCGACAGCATTGATTTCTACAAGCTTTGCAATTTCAGAATGCTCAGGATCAAGCACCAAAATCATGCCTGAAAATTTTTCTGTCAATTCGCCACTGCATTTTGGGCAGGCCTTATCATTCGTGTGGATAATTAGTCTGCAACCCTTACAAGCTCTCACTTAGTTTCACCTTTATCTGATTTTGCCTTAGATTCAGCTTTTGCCTCGGTCTTAGCCTCCTTTTCTTTTGGGGCGGTTTTTTCTTTTTCCTTAGGTTCGCTCTTTTCTTTTGCCTTAGATTCGGTTTTTTTCTTTTTCGGGCCATCTACCCATTCCAGTTTGCCAAGGCCATCAGGACGCATAGTAAGGCCAATCTTAGTATCTGAAGAAGTTGACTTCATGCTTACAGTTGAAACTTTTAGCAGGACCTCATCCCCTTTTTTGATATTTTTGCCAGCGGCCTTAGATCCAAGGGTCTTTGATTTCTTATCATAAAAGAAACGGTCCTTTCCGATCTGTGATACGTGTAAAAGTCCTTGGAAAGGCCCAATCGAGGTAAATGCACCAAATTCCACTAGTTCCTTGATTTCGCCCAAAAATACTTCATTTACAAGAGGCAAGAAGGTTAGTGCTTCAAATTCAATGTTATAATATGCCCCCCCATCACCAGGGATGACCACCCCTTCTGAAAGAAGTTTTGGGTTATTTACAGAGAGCACAATACCCATATCCTTGTAGATTCTACCTTCGTATCGTTCGCGAAGTATCCTCTCCATGGCATCTTTGATTTCGCTGCCAAACATTGTCGGAGGTATTCTTACCTTATCTTCAACAGTCTTTATGTAATACATTTAACCCCTCGTAAGCTCGTTTAAGCTTGTAATAAAACATAAAATAGGATATAATGCTGTATCGATTGCTTTTTATTTCCTTCTCCTTGTCCCTGCAATGGCAAAGCGCCAATAAACTACCGCTCCCACAATGATAATAGCCACAACCGCAAATACTGAATATTGAGATGCAGCCTTGGCAATGGCAGTTATGACCGTATTGGTCCGGTTGGAAGGGACACGGGGAATACCATGGACGCGGATGGTTTTTAGCCGTTCCCCATTTTTCAGAAGGGTGATTTCATAGTCGCCCTCCACATCTACTGGAATCGAGAGCGTTCCGGTTTTATCTAGTTTAATGATCTTTACTTGCCCATTTGGATCAACAATTTTTGCAAAACAATCGTCACAGTTTCCTGCAGAGAATTTCACCGTAATATTACCTGTATCATTTGTCTGGTTTATTATTGGGGCGAGAATGACCTCTGCACAATTATGGGTATTGTCACAGGTAAAGCCCTCTGCACAAGGAGTGCATGCTGTTTGTGAACCGCATTGGTAAGGAATTATTCCATGGTTTGAGATCAGGCCACAGCCAACTATTTCCTGGCAAGATGCTCCTGCTCCACAAATCTGGGTGTCCGTGCAGTTATCATTTGACGTACAGCCAGGGACAATTATGGGGGGCGGTGGTGGGGGAGGTTCTGGGGGTGGCTCGGGGGGTGGGATCGGGATTATCGGTTGCGGAGGCGGGGGTGGGGGAGGCTGCTGGGGGATCTGCTGGGGACCTCCTGGCCCGGGACCACCACCGCCAGGGGCAATTGGAATAGAGGTAAGAAGGGCAAATACATTGTTCGAACCAGCAGAAAGCCCGGTAACTGCAATAGTATTTGCAGCCGTATCCACTGTTCCGCCGATAGCATTCCATGATGAGCCATCGTAATTGTATAGCGTAAATAATCCTTCAGAAAGCCCGGATGAGTCGGAATCGGTCCATTTCCAGGTGGTAGAATCAAGTGCAGGCGCAGTAGTTGTCAGGTTGGAAATATTAACATAGATATTTGCAACAGAGTTGAAATTGGCAGGCAATGATGCGGGTTGGCTTGACCAGCTTGAAACAAATACCGAACCGGATGGTGCGCGGGCATTTAGGGTCAGGTTGGTGTTGCTGGTGTAGGAATCGGCAGGATTATCGAAGCTTACTGAGGTAAGGTTAAGTGAACTCACAAACAGGCTGCTGTTAACCTTCAGGTCAAATGCAGAATTTCCATAATAGTGCTCCATGCTCAGGTTGCTGTTATTTGAATTTAAGAGGTAGGTTCCGCCCTGGCTGTTATTTGCAACAGTATTCGAAGAGAAGATGGATGAGTTACTAAGCTCGAGATAGAAACCGGTTCGCGAATTATTGGATACATTATTAGATGTGAAATTGTTCGTATTGCTGTCTGAAAGATTGAAACCGGATAGCGAATTGCTATAAGCAACATTTGAAGTGAAGCTATTGTCCGAACCATAAATGCGGAAACCGTTGTTGCTATTGTTGGTGGCATTATTGGAAGTGAAAATATCATTACTGCTCGATACGGTGTAAAATCCTTCGTTAGTATTTTGGCTTGCGGTATTATTTGCAAGTGTAAATGAGGATCCGGAATTTAAGTAATACCCAGAATTTAGATTTAAACTCGCATTATTGCCGGTAAATGTTGCATTCCCACTTGAATATAAGGCAAATCCTGCCGCAGTATTGTTATTTGCAGTGTTGCTAGTGAAAGTGCTTCCAGTACTTCCAGATTGCAGATAGAAACCAGAGTAGCTGTTATAGGATGCACTGTTGCTGGTGAAACTATTGTTAGTACTTGTTGAAAGATTGAAACCTGATTTGGTATTAAGTGATGCGTTATTAGAGGTAAACGTATTGATCGTTGAGGAAGTAAGGTAGAAACCGTTAATGCTGTTGCTCGTTACATTGTTCGAGGTAAACGTATTGTTGGAGCTTGTTGAAAGATAGAAGCCCTGTTGGGAATTTGTTGAGGCGTTGTTGCTTGTGAAGGTTGTTGAATTGCTGCCTGATAGGTTGAAACCGGATAAGGTGTTGCTGCCTGCACTGTTGCTTGTGAAGTTGGATGAATTTGTTGAGTTGCTCACAGATTCAAGGTAGAAACCGTTAACTGAGTTGTTGTTTGCAGTGTTGCTGGTCATATTTGTATTT
>JACRGB010000030.1 GCA_016212505.1 Microcaldota archaeon | reverse complement strand
TCACCAGATGCTGATAAACCCTGAAGCAGGACAGCTTCAGCTAACTGCCTTTCTATCCTAAGCGCGAGCGTTAATACTGCGGGCTTTAGCCCGCAGATAGCGAGCGCACAAATTTGTTTTTACACGAAGTGTTTTATTTTAAATTCGATGGCCTCAAATTATTTTTCTTCCAGTATTTCTTTATTACATTGTATTGTGCCGATTCAGTATCCTGCTTGTTATTTTGATCTGAACCAAATCTGAAGTTGAAGCCATTATCCTGCTTTGTAACTGGTTTGTAGGAAGAACTCCAGTCCCAAATTGCATAATTCATACCGCGTTCATCGAAAAGCATCATTTCATCATCAAGAAACCGGTCGGCTCCTGGTTCATAACGAAGTACGCCATATTCGCTGACAGTAACTGGTACGCCGTACTTTATTTTGTATGAGTCGATTGTTCCAAGAAGATTATCAATCCACTTTTTATCGAAATCCGTGATCTTTCCATCCCCATTTATGTCAAATCTTCCCGGATAAGCATTCGGGAATTTTCCGAATTTATCTGAATCTTGATGGGTATATCCCTCCTGCGGTTCGTACTGGTGCACTGCATATACCGTACGGCTGTCTCCACTTGGTTTCAAATATGGCAGCCAGCCCACACTACTGTAGCCATTTCCGCCAACAATAATAGGTGTGGATCCATCCACTTCCCTTATTGCCTTGCTTATTTTATTCTGTAAAGCATTCCAGTCATAAGTAGTATTCTCGAATTTTGGATAAAAATCGTTCGGATCGTATATATTAAGGACAGCATTAGAGTTAGGTTCTACCATTAAATCGTAGCCCACGATGACCGGACTATTATGATAATGTGCTGCAGTGCTTTTCCACATAGCCACATATGCATCCTGTGCTCCCTTTTCCTTCCAGATTTCCTCATTTAGGTAGCTTTTGTCAAACCACCTCCCGGCTCCTTCGCGTAAAATTGAGAATTCGCTTCTTCCAGGACCGGTTCTGATTGCGATGACCACAAACAGGTCTGCCCGCTCCGCCATTGTGATGAGTTTATCAAGATTGTCCTGCACGCTTTTATTGAAAGCGTAAGGTGGTTTTTCATCAAAGATTCCAGGGTGATCAAGAACCACTACGTTCGCACCTGCTTTTGCAAGATCGTCAAAATCGTATTGTGTAAGAGGAGGGCCGAGCGGGCCATTTCCCATGAACTCTGTGCCATCAATTTCTACATAAACGCGCCTTTGATATATGTGCGCTCCACGCACCTGTGTTCCATTTGTCCAAAGGGAAAATTTGTCCGGAAAGTTTCGAAGTATACTTCCTTGTGTAACATTTGTCGTGATGTTCTGTGTATTTACGGGTACTGTTAAGTTTGGCTGAGGCACGATAATATTCGCATCTTCATTTGAACCGTTCTGGTTTTTGGTGGCTGTTTCCAAACAACCCGCAAGAAGGAGTATGCCAAGCATGCCCAGCAAAAAGAATCTTTTCATGTAAGATAAAGTTAGGTGCTCCATAAATAGTTAACGTTGTTGGATGAGGCTACACACTAATTTTTATTGTTTGTTTTCCCTATTATTACTGATAAAATGTTTTCCTCCCTTAATCTTAACACTCAAAACAAGGAGTTTACCCATCTGCTTCTACTTTATGTTTTATGGACCGCCAGCTGGAACCTTGGAGCAAGCCTCTTTGAAGTATATTTTTTCAATACCGGCCTATCGATAACCAACCTGCTGCTTGCAAATACCATCTGGTTTATTGCCGGAATTTTTGCCATCCCGCTTTTAACAAAAATCAATTCCAAGACTTTTATGCTTGCGGCAACCTTGATTACCCTGCTTTCATTCTTGATGATTGCTTTTTTCAAAGAGCCCTGGACTGCCTTTGCTTTTAGGTTCTTAGGCGGCCTTGCAGGATTTTTCTTCTGGATCCCGTTCAATATAACCTACTATGAGTTTAGGAACAACAACAATGCGATGCTCGGGGCCATTTACTACTCTGTAACCCCCTTATTTTCCCTTATCCTTCCTACTGTTGCCGGTTGGATTGCCATAACCTACGGTTTTGGGCCGCTTTTTATTCTTAGCGCGCTTTGCTATGCGTTAACTTTTGTCATTGCACTTTTATTCCTCAAAAATTATACCTTTGAATATAACTTCATTTCGAGCTTAAAGGCAATTTCCGGCCTAAGGAGCCTTATTTTTCTTGAAGGGTTTGCCGGAACGGTCATTGTTTCAGCACTTTTGGACATTGTCCTGCTGGTCCATGTAACTACTCCGTTTGAATTCGGGCTTTTTGTTTCCCTGACAACGGTATTCTCAATAGTTGCATCTATAGTTACGGCCAAATTTTCTGACAAACTAAAAAACCGGGGCAAATTTATGCTCCCAATAGTAGCTGGTTTTGCCCTTGCATCCATCGCAACTGCATTGGCTCCTAACTTAATAATGTTCTTCATATTTTTCGGCCTTGTGCAGTTTTTCTGCAGGATATTTTTCCCGCTTCCGCTGGCGCTCGTTGTCGATAATAGCAAGTCGATTATCGAAAGCATGGCAGCACGTGAATTTATTCTAAATATCGGCCGCGTAAGCGGGGCGTTAATCTGCTATTTAATTGTCATAAGTTCCAATATCCAAACTGCCCTGCTCTTCGAGGGTTTAGTGCTTCTATTATACATCCCGATATTTGAGAACCGCAAGAAGAAGCTAAAAAGTACATAAAAAGCGCATTTTCCCCTCTCGCTCGTTCGAGGAAGATTCTTAATGCTTTCCTCGGTATGTTAAATCTAATTAAGTCAATCGTGGCTTATCGAAATTCTCGGTTAGCCTATAAGTTTGAGGTGAAAAAGTTTATGGCAGATAAGAAAGAAGAAGGTATGTGCTGCGGTGGCATGTGCAAAATGTGCGGCTTAGTTATGTCTTTGCTCATGATCGTAGCCGGTGGTTTGCTTTATATGGGCAATACAATGTATGCGGGTGTAGTACTCGTATTATTGGGGCTCGGCAAACTAGTTCACAAATTGGGCATGTGTCCGATGTGCAAGTAATTTCTTGCTAATTTTTCTTTATTTTTTCTTATTTAGTTTTCTTAAATTCAATGCAATAATTCGTTCATCCTTCGGTTTATTATTGAACGGCAACTAGTGCAAAAATCAACTGATGTCATTACGAATCTTTCAATGAAGTCTTTCAAATCCCTATTTTCCTGCATTATGCAAGTGGTTTGACCGCAATGACTTCCCTGCCCAAAAATATGCCCCAGTTCGTGCGATGCTGCAATTTCTATTGCCCTTAAGGCTAGGGCCGATGCACAATGTTCCCTGTATTCCATCATCTGCCCTCTGGCTATTCCGAAATACTCTCTTATCCCGAATATTGATAGTACTGCCCCCTCGTTATCCGTAGCAAATCCAATCAAGGGCTTCTTTCTGGGCGTATAGTCGTCGTCAGTTCTTTCGGTAATTCTTGAAGCAGTCAGCCCTATTGCAAAGATTTCTCTTCTTCTAAAAAGTCCTAAAATTTCACCAGGCAAGCCATTCCAATAGACCTCCGGATTAGACGATGTTACTAAATCCCGTATCCTTCTTCCATTTCTGACCTGGACTAAGGCTTTTGGTTCATCGACTGGCATATGGTCATAAACAACCCCAAAATCAGCAAATCTTCTTGGCGCCTTGAGAGCTGCCTGTACCTCTAGGGGAGTAACTAATGGCGAATGCAGTACGCGGACTCTAACCTCTCTCATAATCATATCTGTGCTAGATTAGATATTTATTTGTATCTAAGGGAGACGCCTGTTGCTTTTCAGCCAGCTTTTTCTTATTTCCCCAAATGCGCTCTCAGATATTCGTCCACCCCTTTTTCCTGAAATTTCCGGTTTTCTTCATAATCAAATTGCTTGTGGAGCTGGAGGAGGTAAGGATGCGGGGCAAAATGCGGCACCGTAACAGCATAGCCTTCCATATCAACTGAGCCTGCTTTCACTGCTGCGCCACCAGCGTATTTCCCATAAACTTCCTTGAACCTTGCGGACTGGGTTACCTGTTCTTTAGAAACTATTTTTCCATTCACAGGACTGTGAAGGAATGAGAAGGCGATTTTCTTGCGCTCGGATTTTCCAGTTACAAGATTGAGCATTGGTTTTTCGATATCCGCGCTTATTTTTATTCCATTCATATCTATTGAGCTTTTGTATTCGTCAGTTTCCAGATGGAGCAAAACAAATGAGGTAAAAAATTCCTGCCCGTCACGGAAATGGACTGTTTTTGAAAAAACTATGAGTCGCTTGCCTGCAAAAAATAACGCCCGCATGGCCCCGTGGGCAAAGCCATTTCCGAGCCGTTCCTCTCCCAGGACAATGTTTTGAAAATAATTATTTGGTACTGCATCTGCCGCCCGGGCATCAAACATAGGATAAATTAGTTTTGTCGGCCAACTCATCGAGCTAAACAGGCTGCTTCCCAGTGTTTTGAACTCAGGTGCGAGTTTTTTTGAGAACTCGATCCGCGATTTATCTTCCTCCAACATTTTTTCCATTAGCTTCCCGTATTCCGGAATATTTTTTGCTTTCTGGCAAAGATCGCACATAATTTATCAAGATATCAAAACCTTGTTTGTTTTTAAATATTGATCGTTTAACTAAAACCATGCAGAAATCAGACATTATCAAAATTGTAGTCTTACTCATAGCAGTGGGTTTTATTACTGAATTATTTTTCTTTGGTGGAGGCCAATTGGATTTCCTAAAAGGCAACTCTGCAGCCCAAAATTTTACTGGTTCAGTGATTTTCAATGGCACCATCAGAACCTATGAGCCATACCTTATTCTGCCCTCAAATACCAGTGTGGCCGTGCTGGATGATCTGAAGAAACAACCTGGCTTTGTTGATGTCCGCTCCCAGGGCAATTACCTCCTAATCCAGACCGAAACCCGGGATGATGTTTTTCCTCTCGCAACTTATCTTCTCAAAAAAGATATTATTCCTTTTGCACTTGCAAATGTCGCCCTTCCATCTTCTTTGGAACTGAGCAATGGTGCTAAGAAAGTTAATGTGAGCACAAATAGCGGTATAGTCAGCATACAGGCAATCCCTTATCTTGATAGTGGTAGCGATGTTACGGTTTCCATGATCGTAGTGGCTGCTGCTGATGGCCAGTTCCTTGGCTATGGCTCACCTAACATCCTCATAGAAACGATCAAGGTGCCTCTAAATGCGACCATCAGCTCGCTTGACTATCTGGTTTACACCTATGAGATCCCCTGGGCATCGAGAAATTCGCTCCCTAATTTGAGCGCTTATGTTGTGCAGTACACTAGGAGGGACAGCGTAATTTTTGCTTCGCCCTTGCCTGTGGATAAGATCCTCCTTCTAAAGCAACTTCCCTATATAGTCTACATTGATGATAATAGTGCGCAGATTAACGAAACCTTTACTGATATGGATAAAGTACAGTCAGACTTTTCAAACACTACGCTCATGTTCCCTTCTTCCGACCTAATAATAAGGACGAATCAGACCCTTTCGCTTAATTTTAGCTCAAGCACAACCTACAGCTATACTCTGCAATTGCCCGAGTCGGCTAATGGCTATCTTCTGCCAGTAAAAAACCTTAGCGTTATAAGAAGTACAAAATACCCTGTGGGGGGCACAATCGAATTGGTATTAACTGGCCCAGCAATAGGAAACAAGCTTCTTTCAGTGACGCCTTCGTAGCCCAGGCCTTTTAGCTTCTAATTCTTTTCGCCTTTCTTTTGGCTTTGAATTTAATGCCTTCTTCCTGAAAATATCTTAATCATCCTTTTTTCAGCATCTACTGACTCAAGGTATTCTATGATCTTTTTCGGGACGTGCTTTTTCCATTCCGGGTTCTTCTCAGCCATCTGTTTCCTTATTATGGCACCTTCTTTTTTGCCCCGGTCGTAAAAGTCAAACGATTTTACGAGTATTCCATGCCTTGAAAATAGCATCTTTACTAGCGCGTTGTTCGAGTATACCTCATCTACCTGGGGTATGTAGGCAAGTACATGGTCCACCCAGATAGTATTATCATTAACATCCGGTATCGGCACAATTATCATTTGGCTCAATTCTGCCTTTGTGAAGCAGCACCTGAGCATTTCTATCCGCTCGCCGCAAGTGAACGGGTTTTCGTGGGAGAAAAAGTCATCTGTGCTTCCTATTACCACTACGATTTCTTTGAATTTTTTCAATAGTTTTTTAATCGCATAATAATGGCCATGATGAAATGGCTGAAATCTTCCAATGAATAATCCGCGTTTAATTTCACTCATACTGTTGCCACCTGTCTTAATTTAATACCTACGAGCTTTGATAAGCCTTCTGCTTTCGCCACCCCTATCACAGAATCGGCCCCGCCCATTATCGCATCGTTATGAGAGACCACAATGAACTGGCTGTCCTTTCCCATCTGAGAGATCAGGTGTGCAAGGTTTTTGCTGTTTGCCTTATCAAGTGCAGCGTCAACCTCATCAAGGATATAGAATGGTGATGGCTTGAAGAACTGGAGTGCAAAAATGAACATCATTGCAACCAGGGTTTTCTCCCCTCCAGAAAGGGCTTCGAGCGAATAATCCCTGTTGTTTCGCCTTATCTTGATGAAAAGCCCGCTTTCGAACGGTTCGTTCGGCTTATCCAGGCTAAGGTAGCCTTCGCCGACCTGCTGGACATATTTGAACATTTTGGCAAAATTATCGCTTACTGCGCGGAAAGTCTCAAAGAACGCGTCTTTTTTGTGCTCCTCTATCTCCTCGATCATGGTGTGGATGGCCTTTCGTTCGACATCCAGTTTCTCAATTTTCTCTTCCACCCCTTCGATCTCGGCCTTCTTCTTATCGTACATTTCTATTGCAGCCATATTGACATTGCCTAATGAGCTAAGGACGCCTTCACACTCTTTTGCCATCTTGCTTAGTTCCTCCCTCTTAAGCTCAAGAATTTCTGCATCAGGGTACTGCGCAGCTTCTACAGTAATATCCTGTAAATGGGTACTTAGGCCAGCCTTCCGAATATCCAACTGGTTAAGGTCCCGCGTCAGTTTTTCTGCCTCTAACCTCTTTTCACCAAGTTTCTTTCCAAGGGCTGCAAACTCGGCCTCATAAGATTTCATCTGGCTAAAGAGCTGCTCAATATCCCTGCTCGCAGCGCTGATTTCGCTCTCAGTCCTCTCAAGGTCCTTTTGTCCTGCTTCTAGCTGCCGTTTCGCTTCATTTATTCCATCAATTGTCCTTTTCTTTTCGCCATTTAGCTCGTGCAGCTTTTCTGCCTTTACGGTCATTTCCTTGTGCCGAAGCTCGAACTCCTTTTTCTTTCCCTCTATTGTCGCTTCAATCGATGATACTGCGGCGCTCAGGCTTGCAACCTTTCGGTTTGCCTCAGTATTCTGCTCTTTTGATTTTTCTTCAACTTCAACTAATTGTAATCGGTATTTCTTTGCCTGATCTTCAATAATCTCAAGTGTTTTGCCAAGTTCCCCAACCTCATTTGCCTTGGCCTTGATTATTTCTTCAATGTCATTTATCTCGCCTTGAAGCTGCGTTTTTCTCCTGATCTGGCTTTCCTTTTCCCCGCTGATTTTTTTCTCTATTTCAATTGTTTTTATTTTTATCTCGAGCTGTGATTTTTGCGCCCTTAATTTTGCTTCATCCTCCCTTATCTGGTAGAGTTCTGCAACTAGCAAGTCTTTGCTCGATTTTACTTCCGCTATCTCCTTCTCTATCTTCTGCAACGCACTTGCGCCTAAGAGGCTGCTTTCAGCACGCCCACCACTAATTATCCCAGAGCGCTCGTAAATTTCGCCATCCGGGGTTACCATCCTTACATTTCCAATACCTATTGCCTTTGCATCATTAACATCTTCCACAACTATTGTCTCGGCAAATACGTACTCGACCGCCCTAAGTACCTGGTCTTTGCAGTCGATATGCTCTAAAACTGAGGAATGATTTTTTATTTTTGTAACTACTGGCGACCGTATCTTATCCAGTGGAATAAATGTCGCCCGGCCAGAACCCGCTTTTTTTAGTTTTTCTATCGTAGCACTTGCTGTATCGACATCTTCCACTACAACATATAGCAGCCGTGTTCCTGCTGCAGCCTCTACTGCCCTGGCGTATTTTTGGTCAAATGTTATGAGTTCTGCAAGGGTGCCGTAAATTTTTCTGTCCTTTTCCTTCAGCATGCTGATGAATGCAAGCGCAGGGTTTGCAACATGAGGGTTGCTCCTGATTTTGAAAATCGATGCCTTTTCCTTAAGTTCGAGCATTTTTTTGTCTGTCTCGTTAGCTTCCGCGTTTATTTCCTTTGTTTTTTGGAACATCTCCTCTATTTCCTTTGCAATTGCATTGGCCTGGCCCCTTAATTTTGTGATCTCCTTTTCGCTTTCTTTGCCGTCAGCTTCAGTTGGCGCAATGATGGCTTTTTCTTCTTCTGATTTTGCGTTAATCAGTTCTTTCTTTGAACTGATTTCTGCATTAAGCCCAATCAGTTTTTCCCTGGACTGCGCAAGTTCCCTTTCCTTTTCTTCGCATTTTTTGCGAAGTGCCGATACTGCGCTATCTTCCCTGAGCCCGCCAGATGAGGCGAGCTGCTCCTGGGCTTTTTTAAGTTCGCTGCTAAGTGTAGTTATCTCATCTTTTATCTTCTGGCTTTCCTCTTTTTCCAGCTTTACTCCCTTTTCAAGCGCTTCAGCATCACCATGGATTCTTTTCACTAGTGCTTCGCGCTCTTCAATAAGCTGGTTTTTGGATGCGCACCCGGCCTTTAAGTCCTCTATTTTCCTTATGAGTGCGTTTGTTTTTTGTTTTGACTGTATCTTGCTGCTAAGTTCGCCTCTTTTCTTTTCTATTTCATCTACTGCTTTTTGCAGCTCTAGCCCTTCGGCTTCTTTCTTGTTTTTGCCAAAAAGGAGTTTTTCTTCTGAAGAGGCTATCTCATTGAGTTCTTTTTCAGTTTCAATCTGCTCCATCCTAAGGATGTTTGCTTTTGCATTATTGAGGTTTTTTTTGTTGGAAACAAATTTTAGTGCGACTTCCTTTTCCCGCTCAAGATCATCCAAATACGCCCGGCGCTCGCCAAGCACCAAGCTTGCTTCCTTTATTCTCATCTCTACCGTTTCCAGCTCCCGAATTGCCTCTTTTCTCTTTTCTTCAAAATCCGCAATCCCCGCAACCGCGTCGATTATTCCCCGCCTTTCCTTCCCATTCATGCTGATTATGCGCTGGACTTCTCCTTGGGCTATTGTGTTTCTCCCAGAGTCATCCATGTTGTATTTTTTGAGTGTTTCAACAATTGCGGTCCGGGTAGTTTTCTTGCCATTTAGCCTATAAAGGATTTTTCCATCCTCCCTAATCGCCCTTTTTATCTCATAAGTTGCGCCTTTTTCGCTTTCAAAAATTAGCGTGACCTCAGCGCTCTTTGAATCAGAATGGATTAGATCTTTTACTTTTCTTGCACGGAGCGAGCGAAGGCTGGTTTCGCCCATAACAAACCGGATGGCGTCGCATAAATTGCTCTTACCGCTGCCATTTGGGCCTGCAAAGCAAACATAGGTTCTGGGAAGCTGTATGTCTGCTGCCTTGAATGATTTAAAATTCCTTAATTTAAGACGAGAGATGAAGACCATTATACCACTTTGCAACTTTGTCCACGCATACTTAGCAAAGTAGATTAAAAAGCCTAACGGGAGTCTATTTATCTCACCATATACATTCTCATTAACCTATCCAAATGTCTTCTCGGCCAGTTTCCTTCTTTTGCAGCTTTAGCCATCTCTTTTCCAACATAGTGCCGATAAACAACCAAGAGTGCATCCCTTTCCTTCTCATGTGCTAACCCCTGCATCCATCTCTCAATTGGAACTTCAATATGCCTGGGGGGATTGGCGATCCTCTCAAGAGTGGCATCATCAATAGTGGCTGCTGTTGTTCGTGCCTTGCTTTTTTCATGCGCTTGTTGGATAGCCTGGTGAACCTTTTTGCTAGTTGCGGGTTTTTCTAGTAATACGAATTCATCAACCCCTTCCATTTTTTCATATATCGATCCGCTAAAGATTACAATTCCGATTCTCCTCTGTGCACAGGCTTTCAGAAACGTTTCAGAACTTACTGCCGAATCGGTATATTCGAAGTTAATGTCCGAAACTACCACGTCTATTTTATTCTGTTCCAGTGCCTGCTGCCCCTCCTCAGGGTCAGCACAATGTATTACCTCCAACCCTTTCTTTCTCAGACCACTTGCAATAGTTGGACCATATGATGCATCTTCAACATAAAGCACTCTTATCGGATCAGGACTCATTATTTTCGTTGTGTTAGTAATTGTATTTAAATCGAACTAAATTTGCAAAATTAGATTTGGGCAAGTGCTTGAAACTTGCGAGTTTCAAGATAGTCCATAATTCCTGAGGTCAAAACGCAGAATTCAAAACCCATGAACTTTTGGATTATGGACAACATTTTGAACTCCAGAAAACTTCGTTTTCTGTCTCTCCAACTGCTTCGCAGTTGAAGATCGCTCGCTCGTTCAAAACAGTCCAAATCTCCTGAGCAGAACTGAGGACTCGAAACTGAAAACAAACGAGATTTGGACAAGCACCTGAAACCTTCGGCTTCAAGATTGTCCACTTTTTCCTGAGACCCCAAACACAAAACTGAGAACTGGCAACAGAATTTTGGACACACAGTGAAATTTTGCGAAATTTCACTTTAGTCCATCTTTTTCTGAGTTCAAAACCCGGCACGGGAAACTGTAAACCAACAAAAAGATGGACAAGGGGGGACTCGCACCCCCGGCCCCCCGCAGATCGGAAAAAGTTTTGGGTTTTCCGTTTAGGGTTTCGTTCGCCAAAACCCAAAACACTAGACACAAAACTCCTTTCGCCAAGCGGGTGCTCTGCTGCTGAGCTACATGCCCGAACAAATGTGAGGGATGGAGCGATTTGAACGAGCACGTTCAAACTGAGCTACATGCCCGAAGGAGTGTGGGGCCTGAGCCCCATACCCGAGGGCAATTCGAAACTAAGATGGAGAAATAAATGTTACTGAGTCTCCTCTAAGAAGAATGGTCCCTACTCCTCTTTTGGTTTCGCCATTCATCATCTGTTCTGCTTTTTCAAGAACAATGTTCATGTGCACATCATATGCAACCATTACGCCCCTAAATTCATATCCGCCTTTCATACCTATTATTACCGTGTTGTTCAAAGAACTATTCAACACATCAAACGGTCTTCTCTCTGCCATGTTATATTACACCTCATAAAAAATCATTTTTTTATGAAGTAAAAATGCTCTAGCATTTTTACACCTCAAAAAAAAATTTAATACACTCACTAGCGATCAAAGTATTTATAATCTATTCGTCGTTGATCAGGGTTTCAATATTTCCTGGCCCATGAAAAATTATTACCTTATCCGCCGTATTTTTCAGTGCGGCGCTAAAAGAAACATCGGTTGCTACGATAATTGTTTTCTTTCCATGCATTTTTGCCTTAATTAAAAGCGGGCGATAATCGGTATCGCGGGTCATAAGCGCTAAGATGTCGATCCGATCATCAAGAAGCTGCTCCATCCCTTCAATTGCCATTGTAACATCAACATCGCCAGTAGTGGTGATCGTTTCGAATCCCTGGTTGGTAACTGCCTCAATTAATTTTTCTGGCGCATATTGATCCAGATAAATCCTCATGACGCGCAAGTTTCCGTATTTTAGCATCTCTTTTTTCACTGCAGTTAAGTCAATATTAAATGCTTTTCTCAAAATGTTCGGCCCATCTACAAGAAGCGCAATATTTGGTTTTCCCTTAAACATTTTTTTAAGATCCAACATAACTGACCCCATCACTCATAAAGTATCATCAAATTTGAAAATTGAAAAACTTCATTGCATTTTTTGTTGTCTGCGCTGCTACTTCTTCGAAGTCTAGGTTTTTAACCTCAGCTATATATGCAACTGCGTCTTTTGCTGCCTCGGGGGCCTTCCCAACGTAGGGGCAGTCACTTTCAACCAACAATTTTTCCATTGGAACAACTTCGATGACTTTGCGTCTTTCTTTTGATCGTAGACCCATTATTGATACGTACCCGCCCATATCAAATATCCGTTTGGCCTGCTCGTCATTTCCAGAATAAAAATGCATCAGGAATTTCCTTCCCTCAACCATTTCAATTATTTTGTCGATCGCATTTTTGGGCACATCAGCTGCATTGTCGTTTGGATTATTCCTAGAATGAATTACTATTGGTAATTCCATCTCATCTGCGATCTCGATCATCGTATTGAAAACGAGCATCTGTTTTCCCACATCCGCTTTCGTTTGCGCCCATTTGTAATCCAAACCAACTTCGCCGATGGCGTTTGGTTCGTTCGATTTGATAAATGAAACCCACTCATTGAGTTTTGTTTCATTTGCCCGTTCGCTATCTTGCAATTCTTTGAGCGCGGTTTGCGGAGCAATTCCGAGCGCGATCGGGTACGGGTATTTGTGTGACGGGTTTGTTGTCTTGTTTGTTTTTCCATTTCGAGCTATTTCAACAACTTTCTTATTAGATCCGTGTGAATATCCTACAACGACTGGGTAAACCTCTTCCGAAAGAGTGTAGTTTTTCATTTCGAACAGATGACAATGAGAATCAACGATCATAATCCTCATTTAAAAACATTTACCTTTTATAACTTAATGCTTGGAAATTTGCTAAATTTCCAATATGGCCAAATTTTTCAAATTTGTCCATGCTAATTTGTTTGTATTCTCAGGTGTTAGTAATGGTAGAAAAAATTTTCGCAGTAGCAAAAGAACTAAAGGAAGGCAAGTATGTTCTCATAGATGATATTCCTTGCAGGGTTGTTGAAATAGAAAGCTCAAAGCCTGGAAAGCACGGAGCAGCAAAAATGAGAGTAACTGGCATTGGGGTATTCGAAGGGCAGAAGAAAACACTTCTTACCCCGGGTGATGCCGATGTTGAAATACCCATTATCGAGCGCAAAAATGTGCAGATAATGTCTGTTTCGGGAAAAACGGCCCAGGTCATGGACCAACAGACTTATGAGATGTATGATATTGAATTGCCTGATGAATTAGTAGAGCAGGCTGCCGCAGGAAAAGAGGCGGAACTTTTAGAGGCAATGGGAAGGAAGAAGATGGAGAGGATTAAATGACTATTGAGATTTTATCGACTGTTGATAACAAATTATTTGACCGCAAGGAAATAGAGGTCCAAATAGCATATGGAGGGCCTACTCCTAAGCGTGCTGAAATAAAACAGCTCATTGGTGGCAAAGTTGGCGCAAACCCAGAATTAATGATACTTAGGTCCGTTTCAAGCAACTTCGGAAAGCAGATGGTAAAAGTAGTTGCCCATGTTTATGCAAATAAGGAAATGCTCATGAAAACTGAGCCTCATTATATTAAGGTAAGGGAAGGCATGGCAGAAAAGAAAGCTAAAAAAGCAAAAGCAGCAGCTCCTGCAAAGAAAAAGAAAGATGTTTGAAAGTGACAAATAACTAACAATGAAAACTAACGGTGAAATGATGGCTGATGATAAAAAAGATAAAAAGGCTGCTCCGGCAAAAAAACCAGTAGCAAAAGCAAAACCAAAAGCATATAAGGCCGGCAAATTTTGTCCAAAATGCGGCGCGGGTGTGCATCTTGCAGACCATAAGGATCGCAGGTCATGTGGCAAATGCGGCTACTTTGAGAAAAAATGAAAAAGATTTTTCTTGCGATTTTTGTTTTGTCAATTATTTCCTTTTTCCTTTTCATAATATTTTTCAAGGATACCTACCTCTATAATTTTTTTGTCCAGCTGGGGGTGTTTTCGTTAGGCGCATTCTTGGTCTGGAAAAATGACCTAAAAGGAACGCTTTCTTCAATCGGGTTCCCAGGTTCGATAAAAAACACTGCAATATATTTTGTTTTGGGTATGCTCGCGCTTTTTACTGCCCTGATGATTTTGTCGTTCGTTTCACTGCATTTTGGCTTTAACGACCAGGTTAAGGTGGCAGAAAAAATTCAGGGCCTGCCTATATATGTTTTATTTATTGCAGTTTTCCTTGCGCCAATTGCAGAAGAACTCCTATTTCGGGCGGCCCTTATCCCAAGAATTGGTATGCTCCCATCCACAATTATCTTTGCGCTTGCGCATTTTGCCTATGGATCAATAATAGAAATTTTGGGCACGTTTTTGATCGGATTGCTTCTGTCAATCATCTTCACCAGATCAAAAAGCATAACCCCGATCATCCTGATACATATTACTTATAATTTATTTTCGGTATTGGTTTTGAGGCTATTCTCATGATCATACTAGTAGGACAAATTTTTGCGAAAATTTGTCCGCATGGTAAATTAGCAAATTTACCATACAAGAACAAATATTTATGCGGTTTCCGGCCCGCCCTTTTGGTTCTTAAGACCAAAATCCGCTGCCTCAGCTGCCCACCAGGAACCGTACTTATCCCTTATCCTCTCCTCTATGGGACGGGAATCTTTTATTGCAGTAATGACCTGATCCTTTTCAATTAGCGGCTTTGTCTCAATGGCTGCAAGATCGCCGGCCATTTTTATTATTCCGCTTAAGTTCCTTAACCTGAGTGTTAGGCCTTTTGCATTATCCACACGGCTAGCTATCTCGCGCGCTTCACTCACTATTACATCCACTGCTCCTTTGCTTGCATGAGGTATTTTCCCGTCTTTCCTTATTTCCTGCGCAATAAACTGTGCGAGCTTGTTTTGGTTTTCCAAAGTATCTTCCATGTAGCTGTTCATCAGAACTTCATAGCCATCCCCGCGTATTCTCGAGCGTAATGGCGGGACGATGTTCTTAATGTCATTGATATTGCACGCGCCTACAAATATGAAATCGCAAGGAACACTTTCCACCCTTACTGCGGCACCGCTGCTCATAGGGTTTCTCCCCACAATTGCAAATGCTTTTTCCTGCATCGCGGTAAGCAGGTAGCGCTGGATGGCGCCAAGGGTAGAAAGTTCGTCAATAAATAATACTCCTTCATGCGCTTCATGGACTGCGCCTGGAACCACCCGCGTGTACGGTGGGGTTCCCAAATTGGCATGGCCGCCATAAGGATCGTGTCGAATATCTCCCAACAACTCGGTTTCTGTAGTTCCGCTTGCCTGCACAAAGGTCGTGCGCTTTAATGGGATAATTATCTTTCTTTTGGATTTCTTTTCCAGTTCTTCAATTTTTTTCATTTCAGCTTGGTTCAGCATGATTATTTTTCCATCATTTAGCCTATCATAAATGATTACTTCTTCCCGGCCATCAGGGCTTCGCCTTGTTGTGGCTACCCGTGCCTTTTCCATTTCCGGCGGCGCATTCATCTGTGCTGGCATGCCATATCGGTCAAATGGCCCTTTTTGCCATTTTGTAGCCCCGCATTGTGGGCAGACCCCTTCGGTAAACTGGCTCATGGCCGCGCATCTTCGGCACCTAAAACCTAACCGTTCTGCTACAAAAGAAGGAACTTCAAGGGCGCTTACTTCACTCCCAATTTTTCTCTCATCCTTTTTCTCCTTTTTCATAATATTTTCATCACGGATTTCTACTATTGGCCGCTCTGGGAGTTCAATATTATCAATAACTGAGACTTCGTATTTTGGCTTAGTAATGACGCTCGAAATGGCCTGGGCGATCATGCTTTTCCCTGTTCCTGGCGGTCCAACGAGCAGCAAGTGCCTTCGTTGGTGCGGAACCATTCGCGCTATTCTTACGGCCTCTTCCTGGCCAATTATTCTTTCGAACGGGTCTTTCGGAATTTCTATGTCTGCTGTGCTTTCAAAATCGAACTTTTCAACTTTCTCCGTATTCGCCATATTATTCCTATATGCAATTGGGATTTTTATACCCTTCCTCACCTTTCTTCACTCTCGTTATGTTTTTGCTATTTTCCAGAGTGCATCAAAATAAGTGCTAAAACTTTTTACTGCCTCCTCGCTTTCCAGCAGCAGTCCTTTTGGTTCAAGTGTCCAGAATGCAATGAATACCTTATTTTTGTAGAAGACGATTTCCATATTGGTGATTAAGTACTGCGGTAGGAATCGTATTTCCGAATGCTTTGAAGTTGTTTTTACGAGGGTATTTTTGGTATCAAAATTTGCAAGCATCTTTACTATTATCTTCTTCCTTCCCCTCCTCATATGGTGCCCATAAAAAAACCGCTGCAGCTTCGGTATGTTTTTTCCATATCCGCCTCCAATGACGTAATACGTTTCCCCTGCCTCAAGTTCATCAACAATATTCCTAAAGAAGTTAGTTACTGCCCTAAATCCTTCGTAGAGTACTGCCTCTGTTTTCCCATTCGTGAGGCTTTTTGTTTTTTCAAGTTCCGGAAGCATTTTTTCTATTTCTGCTTTTTTGTTTTGGAGCTGTTTTTCGCGTTCATCCAAAAAATCAAGTAGCCTTTTCGGTTCCATTGCAGTAAAATATTTTATTTCGCCTTTGATTATATGGCCTACCAGGCCCTTGCGCTCCAAGCGGTCAAGCATCTTGTATACTTTCGACGATGAGACTCCGGCAGTTGCTGAAAGCGGCCCGGTTTTGGTGGCGCCTATCCTAAGAAGGGCAAGATAAACTTTTACCTCCCCCTGGGTCAGCCCAATTTCTTCAAGCAATTTCAGGTCCATATCCTGTTTTTGTTAATCCCCCTTATTAAAACTTACTTCTACGACCCCCCAAGGGGACGATAACTATAAATCGGGTTGCGCGCTAATCCCCACCTTTTCTAAGGTGGGGTCGTAAAAGCGCAACAAATGGTAAGGGGTTAAGGGGAAAAGCCAGATTTTCCCCTTAAGTATCTAATTTTTACCGGAATATTTTTGCTCAGTAGT
>JACRGB010000029.1 GCA_016212505.1 Microcaldota archaeon | reverse complement strand
TTTGCACAAGTTAATGTTGTCCAGGATATCAGCAAGCTTCCAGTATCTTGTCAGCTTACCCCACCAACACTTACCCTTGGCACTAGGGAAATCGGATACTTTTCAGTTGCATGCAAAGACCTCAATGGTGATCCGACTGATTGTGGCATCCCAAGCTGGCAATGGACCGGCCTTAACGGTGGTACCATCCTCGCAGCAAAAAGCAACGAAATTTTCGCATATACTGATTCCCTTGACGGCTCAAAAGGCTCCTTGAATGTGACGGTGGACAACAAAGTTACTTGTGGTTCTGAAGTTAATGTTGTTAATCCAATTGATCACCATGCAAGGTTTGAATGCACCTTTGATCCGGACAAAGCAATTATGAACGTCCAGCAAACCAAGCACTTTAATTTCAGCTGCACTAAAGATGGCGTGCCTACTGTACCTGATGTGGGAGTAGTATTCTTCAATCAGGGCGGCCTTGATGGTACTACATCAAACCCTGCAGCAGACGGGGTTGATTTTACTGCAGGCCCAAACCCAAGTGCAGGCCAATTAGTAGGTGAAGGCTTATTCAACACAGGAAACCCGAATATTGTTGGTGCACTTGCATTTGCAAATATCGGTATTATTAATGGAGGAAATCCTACCCCAACTTCATGTACTATCAATCCACCGAAACTCGAGCTCGGCCCGCTTGAAGTAGCATTATTTACCCTTTCATGCAAGGATATTACCGATACTTCTGTTGATTGCGGCGCAGTAAGCTGGCTATGGCAAGGCCTTAGCGGCGATTTCTTTGTAACTGCAAATGATAGCGAGATTTATGCATTCACTGACTCTCCAGCCGGCTCAAAAGGGTTCCTTCTTGCTGGCGCTGGAGCAGCTTCATGTGTTTCCAACATTACCGTTCCAGATAGCAATGTGCCTGACCGGTATGTTTGTACTCTCGATCCTAATAATGTAAATATGAAAGTTAATGAAGGCAAATTTTTCAAACTCAGCTGTACCAAAAATGGCCTGCCATTCCCTCCAGGAAATGGGGCGGTTTATTTCACCCAAAATGGCCTTGATGGCCAATTATCAAACCAGTCCACCAGCGGAACCACCTTCACATCAAGCAACGTACCGAGCGCTGGCCAACTGGTCGGAATAGGGCAATGGGTGATTCCAAATTCACCAATTGTCGGAGCGGTTGCCTTTGCTGATGTCCAGGTTGGCGGCGGTGTAATAAACCTCACTAACAACACAAATGATACTATTCCTGTATCCTGCAATATTGCCCCTTACGACGTTTCGGTCGGAACTTTTGACTTTATCACCTTCAATGTAGAATGCAAAAATGCAAATGATACCGTTGTTCCATGTACTAGCAACACCTGGCTCTGGAACGGCTTAGTTGGCCAGTTCCTTGTTTCAGATAATACTCATGCGGATGGGTTTACTACCTCGCCTCCAGGCTCAAAAGGGCTTGTTACTTATGTTATGGCGCGCCCCCGCAGGGTGGTTTGCAATGCCAATGTTAATGTCATAAATAGTACTATCATTAGCAATGTAACGAACATCACCCAGTTATGCGGCAATCAGCCCTGCCAGACTGGTCCAAGCGGGTCAGGCTCAACAACTGACTGCGGTATTTTTGGAAACGGTTATGACACATTTTATTTCTATCCAGGGTCCCGCAATAGAATTACAATTAATTGCGGTAAACTTAACGACCAGCCCTGCAGTTCGGTCCAATGGGGAATGTATAAGACTGTCTCTGCCTGGATAACTGACGCTGATTCTTCAAAAGCTATCATAGTTGCACCTCCAACCGCAGGCGCAAGCGGAACGATTATCGCGCAGGTGCCAGGCGGCGGATGCTCCAAAGAATTCGTAATCGGCGTGCCTGCATGTTTTGATATTTCGTAAGTTTTTTTCTTTTCAATTGTGTAAATTAACCGGATCGACTAGATAGAATAAGTCTCGAGCAACCTCGGTACAATAACCTCATATTTCTTCTCAATCGCATCTTTTAGATCAGTCTTTTCCCCATGGACAAGGAAAACTTTCTTCAGTCCCTTTACTGAATTGATAAACTGCAATAATTCGTTAAAATCAGCATGCCCAGAAATCCTTACCTGCTCCACCCGCATCTTGAGCTCGATTTCCTGCTCGTTTATCATTATCTTTTTCTCGCCGCTGGCAACCTTTCTCCCAAGAGTCCCTTCCGCCTGGTAGCCGACAAAAACAATGGTATTTTTCGGGTCATTGCCTAATCTCTGAAGATAAAATAAGACTGGCCCGCCGCTTAGCATCCCTGAAGTTGTTACAATTATTGATGGCTCTTTCATAACATCTTCGCGGGTCTTAGAGCGGGAGTGATAAAAATTTTTTGAATTGAACGGGTCATCCTCGCTCATCAATATTCTTTTTTTCAGTTCATCATTGGCATAATACGCATTATGACGATGAATCTTCATTGCCTTTCCAATCATTCCCTCTATGAAAATGCGTGATGGCCGAAGAAGGCCTGATTTCATATAATCATCAAGTGCTAGCAAAATTTCCTGTGCCCTGCCAACTGCAAAACTCGGGATTATCACATGTCCTCCCTGATCGAGCGTTTCATTTATGATCTTGATCAGTTTCTGATAACTTTCCTTATAGCTGGGAATGCTATCCTCTTTTCCGCCATATGTGCTTTCAACCATCAGCGTATTTGCATGAAGGTCTTTGTAGCAGGGATCAAGAAGCCGGGTTTTTCTCATGCAAATATCACCGCTAAAAGCAATGCCGCCTTTTTCCTCTATCAAGGTAACTGCACTTCCAAGAATGTGCCCTGATGGCAAGAACCGCATCTTAAAATCGCTGATAAATTCTTCGTTAAATTCCTTCATCTGGCTATCTTTCATTACTCCATCAACATCTTTCATAGAAAATAATTTTCTCTGCTCGCGTTCGCCGTGATGGATCCGATAATAATCTGCAAGCAAAACACCAACAAGGTCCCGTGTCGGTTTTGTCATGAATATTTTTGGCTTTGCCCCTTTTGCATAAACGTGCGGGAGATAGCCAGTATGGTCCATGTGTGCATGGGAAATTGTAATATTCCTTACCCGCCGCAATTCATCATCATGGATAAGTGGGTATTCTGTTTTTTCGCCTAATTTTATCCCGCAATCGAACATTACATTCCGTGTACTATTGGCATCTTCTAAGAGCATGCACATTCGCCCTACTTCCTGGGCGCCGCCATAAAATGTTATTCTCATAAAAATTTCACCAAATTTTTATACTGACCGGCTGCGTCGGTCATCTCATGCTATCCCTGCCTTAATCATGCGGTTTTCAGTTGCCGGTTTCAGGTTTTGACTATTCATATCATCCCTAGTTTTATTTTTGCTTTCTCGCTCATCATCGAAGGGTTCCAAAGTGGCTCAAAAACAATCGAAAGCTCGATATCAAGGCCATCAATCTCATTCAGTTTTGCCTGTATCTCATTTAATATGTCATTTATCATCGGGCAGGCCGGGGTTGTGAAAGTCATTTTTATGAAAACCTGCTGCTGTGCATCGTTTTTCTTTTCATCTTTATGCTTTTCTTTAATGTCCACTTCATAAATTAACCCCAGATCAACTATGCCCATACCTAATTCAGGGTCAATGACCTGATTTAGTTTATCCATTATCTGCTCTTTGTTCACCATTAGTATAACCAAAAAATTGATGTTGGATAGGGTTATTAATATTAAGAGTTCAAACTATCTCTGGTGGGTTTATGAAAGAAATAACCTTGATTGCAAAAAACGAAATGGGCTCTTTGGCTGCAGTTGCAGAGGCTTTGGGTTCACATGGGGTCAATATTGAAGCAATCTCTGCCTATGGTGAGAGGGATAATGCCATCTTTCGGATAATTACAAATGATACGACTACTGCGCTAAAGGCAATTTCAAAAGTTCCTGGCCTAGAAGTGCTGGAAGGCGACACAATCCTTTATTCCATGCTAAATCGTCCTGGAGAATTAGGGAAAATCACCAGAAAACTTGCAAATAAGGGCGTGAATTTAGAAAGCCTCTATATAGTGAGCCGAAAGTTAGATCACACTGATGTTGCAATAAAACCGATTCCAGCAGATATTCAAAAGGCAAAGGATGCGCTTGGGATAAAATAATCAAAAAAATCAAAACACCTGTGCCTTTCCCTTCCTAACCACTACCGTTTCCTCAAACCTCATCCCGTACTGTTTCAGGTAAAACGCAGGCTCTATCGCGAGAATGTTTCCAGAAGTTATTCTATCGTCCGACTTCATCCCGAGCCTTGGAAATTCGTGAATATCAAGACCAACCCCATGGCCAATAGAATGTATCATCTTCGGGAATTTTGCTTTTGCTATTAATTGGTTTGCTAATTGTGCTACATCTTTACCTGTTGGTAAATCTGGAAGCGAGTCGACAATTTCATAACAAATATTTTGTAAATTTTCATATTGTCCGAGCTTTTTCTTATCTTTATCCAAAATAAAACAGTGTGTGAGGTCAGAGCAGTAGTGATCCCAGCGAACACCATAGTCGATCAAAATCAATTTTCCCAATTTTTTGTTTTGGGCGCGGTAGTGAGGATAGCTTGTATTTTTGTCTGTTGCGACTATTGGATCAAACGCCTGCTCCAGGCCCATTTCTATGGTTGCTATTCTTATTTGTTTTTCCACCCCAAGCTCGGTTTTTGCTTTCTTAAAATCCAAGCTATCAAAAATTTCTTTTGTTAATTTAACTGCTTTTTTGGTTTTGTTAATTTCATTTTCGTCCTTCTTTGATCGCATTTCCATTAGCTTTACTGATTCATCAGTAAGTTTGCAGATTTTTCCCAATCGATGTGCCATCGAAGCATTCATTGCCGAGCCATCGAAACCACCTTTTCTTTTTTTATTTATTTTTTTTACTTTTCTTCCGTATATGAAAGTTGTCAGCGCTTCCAATGCATTCTTATAAGTAATTACTTTACCCCTAAAATTTGCCTTTGCTATGCGTTCGTTCATTACTGAAGTCAGAAGAGTTTTTTCCTTTCCGTCATTACCCAACAACAGAAAACTGTGGTCAATATCGACTCCTGAATGATAGTAAAAATTAGAATCGAACTCATCCCCACGGTAAAGAAGCATCATCCGATCACACTTCTACGCTTTTGCCTTTCCCATCTTTTTCATAAAAGGTAACCTTCGCCTTTTCAGTTGATGCAGGATATGAAAATTCCAGTTTCTGGCCTTTTTTAATGTCCTTTCTTTCAAAGGCGATCTCTTCGCCGCCAAAGCGGCCCACAATTTCGACCTTCTGGATATCCTTATTTGCAGTTATTTTTATGAGTGCCTTATCCCCATGGATTTTTCTTTCACAGCTTATTGGGGCATTTTTCAAGAGCAGGTAGGCTATGACGACTATACAGGCAATAATTATACCGCCAGCGCATATTTCAACAATCATTTTATACGAACCCCAATGTTGTTTTGGATTTTAATGTAATTGTCTTTATCTTAAGTTTTTTTAACCTCGCCCTTAACCCGCTATCGTTTGTAGCGGCTATTGCATGGTTCTCTTTTGAATAATCAACTACCCAGTCATCAACAAACTGATTACTCTCTATTACCTCTATGGTCTTACTGTTTGCTTTTATCATCTTGAGCGCAAGCCTTGCGGCAATGCCATCCTTGCTCCTTTTTCTGCCTATGCTCTTGAGTTCCTCAATCGTCTGTGATGAAACAACATAGAAGTGGCTCCGGTCCACCAGGTAATCTATTTCAGCTAGTATGTTTATCTTGAACCGAAATGGGATTAGTAAGAAATTTGTATCTAGTACTATGGGCCTTCCAGGCATATGATTTGGTTGGACAGTCGCTACATATAAAACTTTCCTAGGCTGCAGAAGAAAGCGTTCGCCTTGGAGTTTTGGGCGGTAAAGGTGCTATAGTCAGCATTCTCTCCAGTGCGGTGCAAAATTCCGTTTCATCTATTCTATGGTCTACTTCCTTTACAACAAGATCTGCTATGCCCTCCGGGATAGTTTCATTCCGGCTCGAAATAGGGGGATACTTGCAAACTTTAACTACGACATATGTCTTCGGATTATTTTGCCTTATCCGATCAATCATTTCGGGCAACCATTTCTCGCAAAAACCAATAACCACTATATCATAATTTTTTGAAGCTTCTACTGCTGCATCTAATTTTTCAGTATGGTAAACCGTTGCCCCGCAACGAAATCTGTCTGCTGCGGCCACTTGTTTTTTAGTTAATATCCTTTTTATTTCGTATTCACCATCACCCATTCCAGCTGAAGATCCGGATCGCTCTAAGATAAGAATTCTACAATCAACAAGATGTTTTGGTCTTCCTGAAGATGGCGCACCAAATCCTGTTCCTCTATCTTGGCTATGAAATACCGCTCTTACAAATGATTGTCTCATAAAATCCCTCCTTTTTCACTATTGTTGGGCAATCTATTTATTTTTTATGTTTTTCTGCCAACAAAAGCTATGGAGGCTATTCTATGACTTCGACTGATTTAATTCAAAAAGATAAGAAAACATTTGTTCCACCTGCATATCTTGATGATTATGAGCACGCGCTCAAAGGTTTTGACTGGAATAGCATTCACAAAGAGCTCGAATGGTTTGATAAAGATCATATGAATGCAGCGCATAATGCAGTGGATCGTCATACAAAGACTGCTAACCGGAACAAAGTTGCTGTAATTTATGAATCCTCCTCTGGCAAAATCGAAAAATACACGTATCTTGATCTAAAGCATCAATCAAATAAGTTCGCTAATGTTTTGACAAAATTAGGGATAAAAAAGGGCGAGCGCGTGTTCCTATTCTTACCCCGGATCCCGGAAGTTTACGCCACTTTCCTGGGTACGCTGAAGATTGGTGCTATTGCGAGTACTTTGTTCTCTGCTTTTGGAGAAGATGCCCTGCTTGACCGGCTTGGCCACTCCAAAGCAAAGATGGTAGTGACTACTCCCGATCTCTTCAAGCGGCTCGCGAGCATAAAGGATAAACTTCCAGATCTAACCTATGTTGTGCTGGTTTCAACTGATCTGATTCCCCAAAAGGAAGGGCTAGTCTCTTCAGTCCCAATTCTCATAGACTACAAAAAAGAAATGCTCGAGGCTTCGAAAAATTTCACTGTAGTTAAAACTCATGCAGAAGATCCTGCATTCCTTTTGTATACCTCTGGAAGTACGGGAAAACCAAAAGGCGTTGTCCATGCCCATATGGCAATTTTGCAGCAATATTACACCCACAAAATGATTCATGATGTGCATCCAGAGGATGTTTACTGGTGCACAGCTGATCATGGATGGGTAACTGGAATTTCCTATGGAATTTTAGGGCCGCTAGCAAATGGCGGGACGATCTTACAATATGAAGGAAGATTTGACCCTGAGATTTGGTATGAGACACTCGAGCGACATGAAGTTAATATCTGGTATACTGCACCAACTGCCATTCGTATGCTGATGAAGGCTGGCTTGGAAGTTGTAAAAAAATACGACTTTTCGCATTTGCGCCATATTTATTCTGTTGGCGAGCCGCTTAACCCAGAAGCAATTAGATGGGGAATGCAGGCTTTCAAAAAGCCATTTCATGATACTTGGTGGCAAACCGAAACCGGCAGCATGCTTATTGTTAATTATCCAACCATGCCGATAAAGCTCGGCTCGATGGGAAAACCATTTCCAGGAATAACCGCAGCAGTGCTGGACCATGATGGAAAAGAAGTTAGTGCCGATGTAGAAGGCGATTTAGCTATTAAGCGCGGTTGGCCCAGTATGATGCGGACTTTATGGCATGATGAAGAGCGGTATAAAAAATTATTCAAGGGCGATTGGTATATTACTGGTGATCGCGCCCGCAAAGATAGCGACGGATATTTTTGGTATATCGGCCGGGCAGATGATGTAATCAAAACTTCTGGCGAGCGTGTTGGCCCATTTGAGGTGGAGAGTGTGTTAGTTGAACATCCTGCAATTGCTGAAGCAGCCGTGATAGGAAAACCTGACGAGCTAAGAGGGGAAATAATCAAGGCATTTATTACTTTACGAGCTGGTTTTACTCCGAACCCTGATCTTGAAGAAGATATCAAGAAATTTGTCAAGCAGCATTTGGCAGCTCATGCTTACCCTCGGGAAATGGCCTTTATGGATAAGCTTCCAAAAACAAGAAGCGGGAAGATAATGCGCAGGCTGCTTAAGGCAAGGGAATTGGGGCTTCCTGAAGGAGACACATCTACTCTCGAGGACTAATTAACATGACCAAACTGGAACGCCTTCATGTAATTGTTTCAGGAACCGTTCAGGGAGTTTATTTCCGGGCAGGCGCCCAGCAAAAAGCCCAATCTCTTGGGTTAGTTGGTTTTGTTAAAAATCGTGATGATGATTCGGTTGAATTAGTTGCTGAAGGCGAGCGCGAATCTTTGGAAGAACTTCTGCTGTGGTGTTCCAAAGGTCCAAAAGAGGCGATTGTCAAGCATATGGAGTTTGCCTGGGAAACTTATTCCGGGGAATTTAGCGGATTTGAAATAATCCGGGAGTAATGGAAAAACAATGGAGATCAGCCCGTCTTAGTTCTTTGCAGTTCAACCATTTCAATTACTTCATTTGTTGTAGTTATTTCCTTCACGCTTTTATCTGTCCTTATATTCACAAGCCGCGGGAATCTAAGTGCATATCCTTTTTCTCCTTTCATTCCACAGGTGTGAATGCTTGAAGTAGTAATATCATCAAATGCAACTTCAATAACGTATTTTGGTTCCACCCAGAATTCAGGCTCCAGTTTATGGTCGAGGTTTTTTGGCGGCGCATGGGTCTTAACCTTACTGAGCATCTTTTCGAGTTCTACCATTTCCAGTTCGCTAAATCCATAACCAACTTTCGCTATTGTTTCGAGTTTGCCATTATCCTCATTCTGTACTGCAACCAGAAGCCCGCCAAAATCAAATTCTACACGCGCTCCATGGCCAAGATAATAACCAACAATCACTGCATCAATGGTATCCACTGCTTTTCCATATGATTTTTTGAGTTTTATCCAGGCAAATTTTCTTTTTCCGGCAGTATAAGGCGCTTTCAGGTCTTTTGCCATAATCCCCTCAAGCCCTTCGTTCAGCGCGGTCTGGAATATTTTTTCAAGGCCATCAGCGTCCTTGACAAGTTTGCTTTCGCTCGGCTTTAGGACATCACTCTTGAATATTTTTTCTACGAGCTTGCGGCGTTCCTGGTATGGTTGCTCTGTCAGGTCTTTGCCATCAAGATAAAGAATATCAAAGACAAAAAGTTTCAGTGGAAATTCTTCAGATGCAGCGCCAATATCATGTTTTCTTTTTCTGTGCATGGTTTCCTGGAACGAATAGTACCTTTTCTTCTGCTCGTTATATGCTAAAGCTTCACCTTCAAAAATTATTTCTTTTACTTTTAATTTTTTTATCGCACTCACTATTTCCGGAAACATGTGTGTTGTTTTCTCTAATTTCCTAGAATACAATTCAACTTTATCTCCTTTTTTATGCCCCTGGATCCGGAAACCATCGTATTTCATTTCAACTTCACAAGTGCCAAGCCGCTCAATTATTGCTTCTGGATCCTTTTCACGTTCTGCAAGTGCTGGCATTAATGGCCTGAACGGTTGGACTTTGAATTTAGCAATTAATTTTGGATCTTCATAAAATTGTCTTGCAACATAACCCAAATCTGCACAAATATTATACGCTCGCTCTAATTCCTCCCGAAGGGATTTATCTCCTTTGTGTGCAACTGAAAGAGCATCTAAAATTGTTGGATCTCCAACTCCAAGCCGAAGAGTTCCAACAACGAACCTTACAATGTACTTGGCCTCGAGCGGGGTTGAATTATTCAGCATTTCTGTGAGCTTCTTTATCTTGTGTTCCTGGCTTCCAGTTCCTGATGTTTTAGCAACCTCTAACAAACTAGAATAAACATAAACCATGTCCATTTCTTGCGTAAGAAGCGCTCGCTGTTTTCTCTTACCTATCAGCTCCTCCACTGTATTTCCAAGATCGCCACTTTTCTTATAATTTTTTTCTACTTCGTTTTTTGGATAACCCGTAGTGGAAGCAATTGCTTCAATTGCAAACCGTTCTCCAACTCCAAGATCTATTCCAGTATATGGCGGAGCTAAAATTCCCTGAACTAAATAAACTAACTTATCAATTTCCTGCGTGCTAGTTTCCTTAAACAACCCTGCAAGGACGTCTGTCATTTCCAGCCTGCCGCTTCGTTTCTCGATCTCAAAGAAAACTTCAGCAACTCTTGAAAAAGGAAGCATAACTATTATAGAGTCGAATGGCTTTTTATTGATAAGTTAAAAGAAATTAAAAAGAAAAATAAAAAAGAATAAAGAAATAAAATTAGAAGTCTGGTTCTGCGCCTTGTTCATATGCTGGGAATTGCGAACGAAGCTCTTTTGCTTCACCAGCTATTCTGGCTGCAAGATCTTGATTGTGCGGATCTCTTAGCATTGGAGCGATGAAGTTCTTTCCTATTACTAACATCTCTTCCACGCCCATTCCCAATCTTGTTAACCATGGTGTTCCGAATCGAAGACCACTATTTGTACCCTTGGGTTGGGTTTCATCACCAGGAAGTGTATTCATATTTATCGTAATGCCTGCTCTTGCAAGCGCTTCCTGAGCATCTCTTCCCTTAAGTCCCAAAGATTCTCTCGTTTCAACCAAGAACAAATGCGACTCAGTAAACGGTTCTCTGCCCCAAACTTTTATTCCTTCTGCTGCTAAAACTTCTGCAAGTGCTCTGGCATTTCGAACAGTTCCTTCGGCCCATTCCTTAAACCAAGGTTGTGTAGCCTCGTGGAAAAGTACTGCCTTTGCCAACATCGCACCAATATTTGGCCCCCCTTGTAATCCAGGAAATACAGCACTGTTAATGACTTTTCCTAGTTCCTCTCTTGAACCTACGATCGCGCCTTTTGGTCCACCTGCCTTGTGAGTTGTTGAAGTTATTGCATCTACATGAGCGGCTGGAGATGGATAAGCCCCTCCTAATATTATGCCTAGATAATGACTGATGTCCGCCACTACGACTGCATCGAGCTCGCGCGCTATTGAGCCAAATGCTTCGAAATCAATTCTAAATGGATAAGCACTTGCACCCGTCATAATAACCATTCTTTTACCTGTAAATTCATCCCGAACATGTCTAGCTCTTTCTCTTATCTGATCGTAGTCATACTCTCCTGTACCTAGTTCAACACCATATGATCTTACAGCCCATGTTTTTCCCGAAACATTAAACTCTGCTCCATGGCTTAGGTGACCTCCATGAGCAAGCTTCGAACTGAAAAGAACGTCTTCGGTACCCATTTTTAGGGCCATGTATACTGCTTCATTTGCCCCACACCCATCATGTAACTGGACATTTAGATATGGCATCCCAAGCACTTCTTTTCCTCTTTGGATTGCTAATGCTTCCATAGTTCTCAGAACCAATTCAACGTGATAATACCTACTATTTCCATAACCTTCTGAATAAATATTTCCAAGTCCTTGTGCTTCACAATCTCTTACTGCCAATGAAGGCAAACAATTTGATGCTATTAAATTAAGTCTTTCGCCTCGTACTTCATCTCTATAAGTTCGGACCATTGCTGCTGCTTCTGGGTCTACATCTCTAAGTCTTCGTGACATTCCACTATGAATTAGTTCTCGTTGTGTTGCCATTCTTACCACCACTGCGGTCTGTGTATAGGAAGTTATAAAAACAGTTATTTTGTTTTTGTTATTTATTTCGATTTTATTTCTGCACCAATTTCCGCGGAAATGAGGTGTGTCGACCTTTCTTTATAAAGAAAAAAATCTCTTATTTTTGCATGGAGCAAGAAAACGAATCTATCTCTGCAAAATCCTTATTGGATTACGAAACTTTTTCTTCAAGTTATAATATCAAGAAAAAACAAATAACTCAAGCAAGAAATTGGTTTCCCCTCTACTCTTCTAAAGAATTGGCCGAGATTGCCGCTGCATTGATTACTGATGGTCATATCGATTGGAATGATTATGATGGCAATCCGCGTACAAAGAAAGTTGTGCTTTATTCAAATTATAAGAATGAATGCCAGTGGTTTTTAGACCAAATCAAGCGCGTATTTCATGTCAAAGGCCAAATCATTCGATATAGATCAAAAACAGGATTTTCTAAATCCGATTCTTACAAAGCTATTGCGTATTGTGCTCCCTTGGCCAGAGTTTTAATAAAAATCGGCGTTCCTTGTGGAGATAAAACACAAAAACCTTATCTAGTTCCCGATTGGATAATGAACGCTAATAGAGAAATAAATCGGGTTGCGCGCTAATCCCCACCTTTTCTAAGGTGGGGTCGTAAAAGCGCAACAAATGGTAAGGGGTTAAGGGGAAAAGCCAGATTTTCCCCTTAAGTATCTAATTTTTACCGGAATATTTTTGCTCAGTAGT
>JACRGB010000028.1 GCA_016212505.1 Microcaldota archaeon | reverse complement strand
GTTCTTCAGGACGGTTAGTGATGTTGATCTGAAGACTGTAAGAAAATATGTGCAAAATCAATCAGTACAAAAAACTCTTGTGAGTTTTTGACATCCCAAAAAAGGAAACCCCACCCTTTAGGGTGGGGAGGATGTCATACATCTGAATTAACTTCCTTAATTGCCACTATTCTATTTGGATCTTCAATATCCTGTGCCTGATATACAATGGACTTTGCTCCTGGCCTATTAACTATTTCAAGCACCCGGTAGCGGTCTGCTATTATTTGCCCAATTCGATCCACCATCCCGTCTCTAGTGCCAGTTACTACTCTAAGCGCTGGAGGATCAGGCTGGGCTCCCTTCATCTTCTTTGTCATACGAGAATATTGTGTATGGTAGTGTTTATAAATGGTTATAATGTTGTAGTTTGAGGCGGTTACTAACAAATAAAATTCTTCGAGTTGCACCAATTATTTATATAGATTCGCAAAGAGATCTTCTCCAGATGATTCTCATGAACAAAATGCTAATTGCGCTTTTACTTTTTGCCACCCTCTCGAGTGCCGAATTCCTGCTCGAGAGCGTTGATGTAAAGATCAGCGATATAAAAGATGATGGCAGCGCGAAAGTTCACGAGAGCATCAAAGTAATCATGTTCGGAAATTATTCCAAATCCCTTTACGATAGCGGCATCCAAAACAACGAGCTTGCCTTTTGGTCCAATATCGACCTGAAGGATGTCAAATTCCATGTTAATTCCGCAATCGTTGACATTCGCGATTTTAGGCTGAGGCCGCAGCCAAGAACCAAGTGCAACCCTATCGAGGGTATTTGCCATGGCGAACTCATTATGGATTATTATGCCTACCCATCTTACCTGCAAAATCCCAACACCGAACCAGTACCAGGCACAGGGATTTTCCAGGTTAGCCAGTATAAGCCAAGGACAAAACGCTACACGCTAAACCCCAAGGCCCTTTCGTTTACTACCACGCCAGAAGGCAACATAATTTTGGATAAGAATGTTTTCCTCAACATCCAGCTCCCAAAAGATTCAGTAACCCTTGATGTTAATCCCCAGCCAACTGATAAGAACCTCCAGCTTCCGCAGCATATCGATTCGCTTTCATGGTCAGATATTGTGCTTGTTAAGTTTTCGCTGATATTTGATGTTGAAGAGAGCGTCGACCGCGAAGTTACCGGATTCTTCAGCGGGATGCTAAATTCTGCGGTGATGGCGCTATCGAGCCCCCAGGGCCTTTCACTTTTAATATTAGTTATTGTACTTATTGGCTCATACACATATGTTGTGGTTTCGAAAAGGAGGCGCGATGAATAATGTATAAGGGAGAAGATAAGGTGCTCGAAATCCTGCTTAAGGCAGGCCAAGCATCTGCCAGCGGCCAAAATAACATCAGCTTTGAAAAACTCGCATCGCTATCCAAAATAAATCCCGATAGCCTAAGGCGGATTATCGAATCGCTAAAAAGCAACGGTTATGTAAGCATTCAGGTATCAGAAAGTGTAACCTTCCAGCCGACAAAAGAACTCCTGGAATATAAGGACTCAGATTTCCCTGAATTTCTCGTATTTATCAAAGCACTTTCGAACAAGCCCATCTCCGGCCTGACGCCCACTGAAAAATCAATCGGAATACGTTGGGCCAAGGTAAAGGGCCTAATTTCAATAGAGAACGGGTTGCTAGTCCCATCAAAAACTGAAGATGAGGCAGAGGAGTTATCAGAATCGCTCAAGGAAGTGGCAGTCCATTTGGAAAAGACCGGAACACACCCAAACAAGATCTTAATCGAAGAACTTATCGAGCGCCGCCTGCTTGAAAAAAAACTTACAAAAACCTCCATAATAACTTATACTGGCAAGCATTATGCGCCATCAACTAGCGAGTTTGACATCTCAGTGCCATCAGCAGATGCGCCAATGGGCAAAAACCACCCGATAACCAAAATGACCAAGAAGATGAGGCAGATCATGGTCGAGCTTGGTTTCCAAGAGATGGAAGGAGAACTAGTTGAAAGCTCGTTCTGGAACTTCGATGCATTGTTCCAGCCCCAGGATCACCCTGCCCGCGAACTTGCCGATACCTGTTATGTAACTGGTGAGGCAGAACTGCCTACGGATAAAGCATTAGTCGATCGCGTAAAGACCGCGCATGAAAAAGGATGGAAATACAAATGGAATCCTGCCGAGGCGCAAAAGCGCGTCCTTCGTACACATACTACTGCGCTTTCTGCAAGGCATGTTGCTGCCATAAAGGATAAAAAACCAAGGAAATATTTTGCAATCGGAAAAGTTTTCCGCAATGAGGCAACTGACTATAAGCACCTTGCGGAATTCCACCAGGTTGAAGGCATAATCGCATGGGAAAATGCAACATTTACCGACTTGCTCGGGATCCTTAAGGAATTTTATGGAAAATTAGGCTTTAACAACATCCGCTTTAGGCCAAGCTTTTTCCCCTATACCGAGCCGAGCCTGGAAATTGAGGTTTATTATGAAAAAAGAAAACAATGGATGGAGCTTGGGGGTGCAGGGATATTCCGGCCCGAAGTGAGCATCCCGCTTGCCGGGGTTTATCCTGTCCTTGCCTGGGGGCTCAGCCTCGAGCGGCCGCTCATGCTTGATCTTGATCTGGAAGATATACGTGCGCTATATAAGAATGATAGCGACTTCCTAAAATCCGTAAAGGTAGACCTATGAAACGCAGATATATCGTGCTTGCAGTTTTTGCAGTGCTTTTACTCGTATTCGGGTTTGCAGCATTTCTCTTACTTGGGGGCAAGTCTTCTGCTTCACCTAACCCCCCAAGTTTTTCGGTTGCCGAATTTGGCTCGGTAGGCGATGATGGCTATGCGGTTTTTAGCCATAAGGGAAATGGTAATTTGACACTCATTTCATCGGACGAGCCGTTTGCGCGCAAAGTTTTCATAGTAAAAGACTCCCGCGCGGTCGACGATTCAAGGTTTAACGAGCTTTACCTGCAGCTAAAGTCCCTTGAAACATACGGGTATAACGTAACTATTACAAATTCCTCAAAAATTGGCCAGGGCATATATGTTATTCCCAGCGGCGCAATGCCAAGTTATGTCCTAACCCGCCTGTATACCGACCTTAGCAACCTCACCATAATATATCTGGGAGCCAAGGACCTGATAATAGCCAGCGGCCTAAAGAAAGCAGATTGGTATTCCTTATTGACCTCCTATCAGAAATCCCACCTCATCCAATACGATGGTACCCTCAACCAGTTTCTGGAAAAGCAGAACCGCTCGCTCTTTAGCGACATACTTTACTCTACCTGGGCAAAACCAACTTCCTCTACCATTTCCGTTTTTGATAATGGCACAAAAACAATGACCCTTAGGCATGGGGGCGCAGATGGCAATTATCTCCGTTTGATCTATAATTTTAACGACCAGCTCCGTGGGATAGCCGATTCCCAAAAACTAAACCAGACCGATCTGACCCTTGTGCCGGATAGTCCTGATGTTTTCCCGGGCCAAAGTTCCCTGCTCCAGTTTTCATTGGATAAGACAAATGGCACTGCATTTTTCACAATAAAGAAGAACGGGGTTCAACTCGAGCGCGATAGCTTGAGCAGGGTAACCGACCAGAACGTGTTTATCCAGAAACTGCAGTTTGATTCGCCTGGTGATTACCTGCTTTATGCAGCTGACAATTCCGGCACATTAGGAAGCGGCATTTTCCATGTAAAGGACCTTGACATTCGGCTTCTGGACCATAGCGGGTTTCGTTATACGTTTTCAGTTAACCTAGATGGCCAGCCGGTCCGAAGCGGCGAAGCGCTTGTCTCTATTGGTAATTCCCAGTCAAAAAAGAAATTTTTCATAAATGACGGGGTCCTTGTGGTTGATGCAAAGCTCGAGCAGGGCCTGAGCTATTTGAATATGGAGCTTCTTGGGACAAAAAAACAAATCGCAATAACAAACAATTCCGAAGAGGCAACGAGCTTTTATATAAAATACGGGATCCCCGGCCTCATCATAGTCCTCATAGTATATTTTGGCGCAACTTTTACCAGAAAACCCTCATATAAGCTCCGCTTTGGTGAAAGTGCAAGTTACATACGTGATGAAGTCCACACCACATTTTCAGAGGTCCTGGCGGCATTTAACCAGACCCGGAAAGACCTTCACCTCGGCAATTCGCCGATAACCCCGCAGGAATTCGGCCTCGGGATAAAAACCCACATAACAAATGGCGCGGACATAACTGAAGGGAACCTTGAAGGGGTGCTCAAGAGCCTTGTAGATTCAGGCCATCTTGAAAACCATCGGCAGTATTACCAGCTACAAGGCGAGGGCGATGTTAAGAAAAATGTCCTGCAGCGCATGATAAAGGAAAAGCTCATAGAAAATGGCATTTACTTTAAGGAAGTTCCAAATAAGCCTGGAACTTCGCTCCAGACTGATGGGATTCCCAATTCCATCAAATTTATCACAAAGGACTATGAGGTCGGCTTTTACGGAGATACTTTTTCCAAAAAAGCCATAATCGTAGTTGATGAGGAGAGCGAGGTGCGTTCGATAATGAACTTGCTAAGCGAATCTGATCGGGCTAAACTAAGGATAATGCAGTCCAATGGCCGCATAGTTTTTGTTTCTATCGACCGGTTTGGCGATATCTTATGAAATCTTTTCCCACTTCCTCCTCCACTTCTTCCCTCGCCCGCCTATTTCTGATTTTATTCATTTCGCTATCTTTAGCCTCATCCGATGTTCCCCCTATAAATTCGGTTTTATCAAGCAACAATGCGACCGCACAGTCTATGACCAATATTTATTATGCTGATACTGCGGTCAATGCATCTTTTCCCATTGGCTTTTCCGGCAATTTCCAGTCTCTCCCAATAAGCTTTAGCATTGAGATCGCAGGGCCGTCGGTCCTGGTGGATAATTCCACCTATCCTCTGCCTGGGCTAATGGTTGTTGTACCTATGGGCTATAAATCGGGGGATCTCAAATCGCTTCCAGATGGCCAGGATATCTGCAATGAAGGATATGGCCTGGAACTTATACATAGTGGCATTGCAGCTCCTTGCGATTTTGATGGCGATAGCTGCGTTGAATACCAGGTTAACCGTACGGTTATTCCGCATTTAAATGGTGAATTTACTTTTCGTAACGTTTCTGCTTCCGTTCCAATCTCCTCTTCAGCAGTACAAATACCGCAAAACGTTTTTGCTGCAATGAACGATTCATCTGGTGCAGACCTCCTTTTCCTCAACATAAGCGGCACAGCAGAATTTGTGTATGGTATTGATGACCGGAAGCCTGCCATTGGTTCCTGCTCGGATAATTTCACTACACAGTCATTTAGTATCCCAATAGCAATAAAGCGCAATTTTTCTGTTTCAGGAAGAGGGAAATTATTTTTCCTTACTGCGCCCATAACCCGTGAGCAGTGGGTTCGCGATAACCATTTCGATAACATCATCCTTTCGCAAAGCGAGCTCTATCATGTGGATATTTTCCTAAACAATAACAAGACGCACAACATAACTTTACGAACTTTTGATCTTGTAAATGACCGCTATGGGCTTATGAGAATTGTTTCTAATAAATCCGATCAAACTTCAAGTGCCCTTGCTGATCAAGGCATTTTGCTTTTCGAAAACAAAAATTTCACCAACCCGCCAAACCCGGTTCCGCTCGAGTTAGGAAACAGCTCTTTCGCCTACATATATTACATTAACAGTACCTATGCCGGCCTTGGGGAAAACAACCTCACTATTTCAGTTAATGACAGCTTTCTTGGGGCTGCCAACCGCACCGAAGTACTAACGAGCAAATTTCTTTCTTATGATGGAACGCATTTGGAAAATGGCGGCTCGTTTAATTATTCAACAACCAGAAAAAGCGCGAGCTTTGATGTCGGGGTACTTAACCCGATAACCCTTAGTGCATTGTTTGTAGGGGTAATCTTGTTCGCTATTTTCGCGAACTTCTGGCGAACGACTGAGCCGTTTTAGGATAAGTGGTTTTGATGACTTACGCGGGCAACTAAAATACTGGCCGATCAGTTGGCGGCGAATATTTTTTGGGAAGTTCCATTTCCGGCGCAACGTTTGCGCTCTCTCTGCCTGCTGAGAACCTAGGTTCATCCACAATAAAAAGTGGCAAATTTCTTGTCTTTGCAAATTGTACAAACCTGGCAGGCCCCATAAATGTCATTAGTGTTGATAGCGTTGGCGTTGCATGGGAACTATCTTGAACGTCTAAAATTTCAGCCATCCTTTTCAATGCAAGCGGATGAAAATTTGGATCAAAACATTTCCATTTTCCTCCAACTTTTGCTTCCACCCACCAGTGATGTTGTTGGATGGGCGGGCCAAATGGGATCATATTTGCATTACCCTTCACTCTTGCAGCAATCCCGTTTGACCTAAACACTGCAGCAAGAATCCCGGCACGCTCGTAACAGGTTCCTTCTCCTGTCTTTAATGACATTAATGGCTGTGCATTTCCAACAAATTCATTTTGCCCCGAGACGTGTTTTATTTTTGTAATTACCATAAGATTAATGGCTTCCAAATGCAACAGCAGATCTTCTTCATTTAACGGAAGAGAAAATTTCCATTCCTCTCCCAAAATTCCAGAAGGAATAAGAAAACCAGGTCCCACTAAATTCAGGCTTATTGCCGAGAACACTGTTGCCAGATCAAGCGCCTCGCCACTCAAATTAGATCGAGGTGCAAAGATAAATGCGCCGCAGGGAAGCCTCTTGACATTGCCTTCTTTCGCATAAACCGATGTCATATCTATGACCTTTTCGGCTGAAAATTTGTCAGGAAGGCTGGTTGCGAAATATATTCGATTTTCTTTGGAACTGTAATGGTCTTCCGTTGCCGGGATTCGAATTCTTCGTGCTGCCATCTTATAATTAGTGTTATTATGTGCTTAAATAAGTTTCTTTGCTTCAAAATAGCCGAAAAATATTTGAAAAACTTAAACTTTCTCCGCAACCGCGTACGTCCTTTTTATCTCGCTAATTTTTACCTTGCACTTTTCCCCTTTTTTTGTGCCATTAACAAAAATAACAAGATCCTCATAATGGGCGATGCCTTCGCCATGTCCGTTCTGGTTTTCGATTTCCAGCTGGAGGATTTGGCCAACAGAAACAGGTTTTGGTCTTTCCACGATTCTCAGTCCTCGGATTCAGCATTTAGGGTGCCGCGTGCAACTATGATGCCTTCGATCTCCGTAGTTATGCCCATAAAAGGCAGGTCGTATTCATTGGCTTTTTCCATAGATACCTTTTTAGCATACGGAATTAAAAATCCAGCGCGAACTTAACTTCAAATGTGGTTTCTGATATTTTCCTATTACAGTTAGCACTATCTTTTATCGTGGGTGGGACTGCAGTTTCGCTCGCGATTTTTATGGCCGAAAAATTTGGGCCAAAACTTGGCGCGGTCATTTTATCCCTGCCAACAACCAGCTTAGTCGCGCTTTTCTTTATAGGCCTTAGCAATTCGCCAGATTTTGTTACCGGAGTTACCCCCTTCTCCATAGTCGGCATGAGCATCTACCTGGTTTTCTTATCATTTTTCATCCTTGCAGCAGAGCGATTAGGAAAAATCGCACTGGCCTTAGTAATACCCTTCTGGTTTGCCCTGGCATTTACAGTGCTAAAACTCCCTGCACCTGATCTCGTGCTTGCCACCGTGAGCTTCCTCACGATTTATGCCATTGCGAACTTTTTCCTAAATGGGAAAAAATATGATAGTAAAATAGAAAAACCAGTTACCGGCATCCAGATTTTTCTGGTCCGCTCCCTCTTTGGGGGCCTGGTGATAAGCACCGCAGTTTTTCTCTCAAAAATTTCCGGCCCGGAACTAGGAGGATTATTTACGATGTTCCCGGCAACAACCATCTCATCCTACGGGATTTTTGCAAATAGCTACAAAAAAGAATTTGTGCTTTCAGTTGCCACAAAGATGCTGCCATTTTCCTTGGTAATCGTGTTTTACGCCCTGGCAGTTAATTTCTTTTATCCTCCACTAGGCATATATCTTGGGACAATAGTTTCCTTTGCCCTTGCTTTTGGGTTTTCTTATTTACTTAACCGTCTTATCAGGTAATTTAAAACCTAAACTACCAAAATATTATCCATGGAAAATCCTTTTCTAGATCAAAAAAATTCACTTAGCAAACTAAAAATGTTCAAGATCGGAGTGCATAGTGGCAAGGGCGGGGTGGGGAAAACTTTTGTCGCTGTCAATGTTGCATATTCATTGGCTGCAAAAGGCTACAAAGTTGGACTGGTAGATGCTGATATCGATTGCCCAAATGTTCCTAAATTCTTGTCGGTAAATTCAATGTTGGTTCGTGAGCAGGGTGGAAGTGCAAAGCTAGAACCAGTAGTCCATAACGGAGTAAAAATCGTTTCAACCGCACTATTTAACCCAGGAAAGGAAGACCCCATAATTATCCGGGGCCCGATAAAGCACCGGATGCTTCTTGATTTTTTGCAATCTGTTAATTGGGGCGATCTGGACTACCTGGTTATCGACCTTCCTCCGGGAACTGCTGATGTCCCGCTTTCAGCAATGCAACTAGCTGCCCTGGACACATTGCTCTTAGTCACAACCCCAACTAAAGAAGCGATTTTGGACACAACCCGCGCGTTAAATATGGCGAAAAAACTCAATGTGCTGATTTTGGGTTTGTTGGAAAATATGTCTGGTGAAATTTTCGGTAGCAATGCAGAAAATATTGCCAATTCATTCGACATCCCTTATCTTGGCTCAATCCCTTTATCCAAGGAAACCGCGCAAATAAATGAAAATGCAGAAATCGCTTTTCTAAAAAACCCAGTGCTATTTAAAATTCGGGATAATCTGGTTGACCTAATTGATGGAATTAGAAATTCCATCAATCTGGAACGAAGTTCCAGGCTTGTAAAATCCGCTCAAGAAATGAGTAAGAAATAAGCCAATGAACTAGAAGATGAGCTAATGGCCGTAGACTATGAAAAAGAGCTCAATAGCGAGCAGAGAGCCGTTGTCCAGAACGGGGATGGGGTTAGCCTAGTTGTAGCCGGGCCAGGTTCTGGAAAAACCAGGGTTCTCATCTATCGCCTGTGCCATATTATGGAAAGCGGGCAAAAGCCCGAGAACATCCTGCTCCTTACGTTTACAAATAAGGCTGCAAAGGAAATGATAAACCGCGCAGAGCACCTTATTGGCCCGGATGCAAGAAAAATTACTGCAGGCACGTTTCATCATTTTGCAAACATGATCCTAAGAAGGCACGGAAGAACTGTTGGGATAGAAAATAATTTTACGATCTTGGATGAGCAGGATTCCTTGTCCTTGCTACTGCGTATTTTAAGGAAATTTGATGAGAAGGCAAAAAAATCCCAAGCATCACCAATATCAAGGATAATTTCATTATCAAAAATAAAAATGTGCTCCCTTTCGGATGTCATACGTTCAGACCGCGAACTTTCCTATCTGGAGCGCCATCTTGTGCAGATCGAGGAAATTAGCAGCCTGTATGGGAAAATAAAACGGGAAAATGGTGCAGTGGATTTTGATGATCTGCTTTATTTTTGCCACATCATCCTGCGGGACAACAAGCTGGTGAGGGAACACTACCAGAATTATTATCGCCACCTACTTGTAGATGAATTTCAGGATAGCGACCGGGTCCAGGAGGATACGATCTCCCTTCTCCATGGCAAGGGTGATAACCTTATGGTTGTTGGGGATGATGCCCAGAGCATATATTCCTTTCGCGGTGCTGAAATTTCCAACATGCTTAATTTTAAGGATAAATACCGGGCCAAGGTTTTCTTCCTTTCCAATAACTACCGGAGCCATTCCCTGATTGTGGATGTGATAAACTACTGTATAAAAAACAGCCAGCAAAAAATTGATAAGAAACTGCTGGCTACTAAGGCGCCTGGCCTTCATCCGGTCATTTTGGAAAGCAATGACCCCCATGAGGAAACTATGCGCATCCTAGAACTAGTCGAGACGCGGCTCAAAACGGGCAAGAAAATAGGGATCCTTTTCCGCTCAGTTTACCTCTGCTCTGAACTCGAAGTCGAATTATCAAAACGGGGAATTGATTATGATCTGCGCGGCGGGGTGAAATTTTTTGAGCAGGCCCATATAAAGGACCTGCTTTCACTGGTTCGTGCCTATGAAAATCCCCGGGACAGCAGCGCCTTGCTTAGGTTATTTACCCTATTTCCCGGAATTGGCGAGAAGCGGGTAATGGATATGATCGACTCAATTTCATCAAGAGCCGATATAATAAGCGCAATAAGGAAGCTTGATAAAAAAGGCCTTGCATCCGGTTTGGTCGAAAAACTTTTTGCCAGCCAAGAAGCTACCCCGGCCAATGCCGCAAGGATGATCGATGATTTTTACTCCGGCTTCTATAGCACTTATTTGGAAGAGACATTCGATGATTCGACCGATCGAAAACCTGATGTTGATGCCCTTATAAGTGCCGCAACAAGATTCGAATCAACAACTGAATTCCTCTCTTCATTTGCCCTTTCGACTGAGCATCCAAAGCACAAGAACTGCGATGTTATCCTATCTACGATCCACCAGGCAAAAGGATTGGAATGGGATGTTGTTTTTGTAATTGGCTTATCCGAAGGTGCACTTCCATCTAGCCGCTCGCAGGATGTGGAAGAGGAGCGGAGGCTCTTTTATGTTGCTATCTCGCGTGCCAAAGAGGAATTATTCATGAGCTTTTGTCGGCAAAGCGGAAGGTTTTATGGCATGGAAGAGCAGTTCCCGTCAAGATTTTTGGATGAACTTCCTAGTGATTCCTATAAACGGGCAGATTTTTAGTATCTAGAATCAGCATAAAGAAAAAATCAAACATATTCAAAAACAACACCAAATTTATTTGCAAATTCCTCGATCTTCTTCTTTTGTTTGCTATTTGTCCCTTCTTTATCTATCAACACTTTCGAAACTTTTTCAACATTTTTTCCTATTCCCTGCCTGAACATTTCTTCATCCATCTCATCAATCACGTATTTTGGTGCAATATGGCCAATGGCAAGGTCGCTTTCCAGGATGAGTTTTGTGAATGCTGCAGGATAATGCCCCCCACCAACACAAAAAACTGTTTCCAGTGTTGAGCTTAGCGTTTTGCTTTTTCTATCGTACTCACTGATGCTCTCCACCACTGCATTTGCAACTGCTTTCCCGGCCAATTCATCAGACCATTCAGCTTCTTCGGCCCCAATTTCTACATAAATTATCGGGCTTTTTCCAGTTGGCCCGTGATGGTCTGCCTCAAGTGAGAATGGCCAACCGATTTTCTCGCTCTCCTTTTTCATATTCCGCGCTATTATTTTCAACAAAGTTGCGGGTGCGGTATTTAGTGTTTTGGGTTCGCCTTTCATTTCTGCATTGCCCCAGTTTCCAGGATAATGGCAGGTGAGCATTTTTCCAGGTATTTTGCTTTTATGGGTGCTTAACACGATTATCGTATCATCAAAATCACAGGGAACATCGAGCACGCTTTCACTCTCAATCTGGATAAGGTGCGATTCGCCTTTTTGCCACTCATTTCCTGCCTGCTTAACAAAACCAAACTTTTCAATCAAATTTTTTGCAATATTGGCACTGGCGATATTTTTTGGAACGAACAAAATTATCATGCGATCACCTAATCAGCATTAATGCAATGGTGCATGCAATCGGTATTGATAAATTATCATCAACAAGCGGCATACTTTCGACAATTGCTGCAAGTATGCTAAGCGGTATTGCGAGCCATCCTACGAAATAATATGATACTAAGGAACAGGCGAACATGGCGAGCGAGCCTTCGATTGTTTTATTCTGGTTGTAAGGGATTTTCATCTTGCCCCTCTTACCCACAAGAGTGGATAATCCATCTCCAACGGCCAGGATCATTATCACCGCACTGATTTTACTTATGTCATTAAGGAAAACCAACGGGATAAGGACGCCCATCGCGTAGCAGGCTGAGCCCCATCCCGGCAGCCTGATATGTTCCCGTTCGAACTTTTCCTCGAACCAGTCGATTATGGGCACTTTTTTTCCAAGTAATTTTAGGTTAATGAAAATTGTGCCAAAAATTATTATGAAAAAGACCGCAGCTATCATAAAAGTCCTCCCATGGCTAAGGAGTAGCAGCAGCGCTAAGAGCCCAACTCCAATGTGAAATAACTGCCTTTCAGTTTCTTTTTCCATGCCTATCTCCTTTACCATCTGTCTCTTTTACCTTCGGTCCCCTTTCCCCTCTTTTATGAATTTCGACCATAAAATATCCACTACGTAGTAGGAGATCAGTGCAATCGGAAGTGCCCCTGCAACATCAATAAACGTATGGACCCCGAAATTTATCCTGCTAAAGCCCACAAATATGGCAAATAACAAATACCAGGCATAATTTTTCTTATTCAAAAATCCCGTCATAAGGGCAAATGCAATGGTGGCATGAAGGCTCGGAAACGAATAGTCCTTTGGGCAAAACTCCTTTCCAATGCAGGGCCGCGGCTCGGCAATTATGTGCTTTATGGCAAATCCCACTATGATGGCAAGGACTATAGAGGTTAGGATCTTGGCACGTTTATCATTTCTTCGTTCCCCTAGAGCGATCAGGCCCAGTACCAGCAGTACATAAATGTAATCAAGGTCCAGGAGCATATTTATCTGGTTTAAATAGGGCAAGCTTACCGACTGGATAAGGAGTGTTATCGCGTCCATAATAAACATTCAAAAAGAAACTAAATTAAAAACAACCAGTCCCAGCACGCTCATTATGGCAAAATAGACAAACTCATCGGATTTTTTCCCGCTCCCATCTGCTATTGAGACTGAGGATATTGCCGAATAGATGACTAGGTAGGCTGGTATTAGGGTAAATGAAAATGCTATCGATTCGCCTGCCGCTGGCCCCTGCCCCATGAGTCCAGATAGGTTCTGCAGCAAACTTAGTGCGATCTTGAGGATACCAGGTATTATCGCAGCACCGACGATGAGCGTATACTTCTGCATCGCCATTATGTTCTGCCGCTCGCGCTTTACCCCTGTGGCCTGTACCATATCCTCGGCAACAAAATTCATCTTATCGAGCGAATTGGTCTTTATCATCTGCTTCATCATTATTGAAAAGCGCTTAAGCATCTGCGAGTGGTTCCTGGCCCAAAGGTCATCAAGCACTTCCTCCGGGTTGACATTCATCACTATCTGCTTTTTGGACTTTTCAGCTTCTTTTGAAAGCGCGCCATGGCCTGATTTTTCCATTATGTCAAATATTTTGTCTAACCTGGTCGCCTTTGGCATCCCGGCAATTGCAAAAACACCATCCGGAAGGGCATCCTCGATTTCTTCGGTCCGTTTTTCCGCGATGTAACTGCGGTAGGCCAGTAGCATCGCAATGGCGATACCTATGGCGGTGATGATCAACTGGTATTCCGGCAATAAGAGCGCTCCCATTACCAGGACCAAAATCAATATGAAAATTATCGGATTTGATTTTTTCTGATTTGTAAAAGGGTTGGATGGCATAAATGACCTTGCCAGGAGGGTTATGAAGAAACTGATGAGCGGGAAAACCAAAAGGAACGCTATTGCAACTTCGACCTTTGTTATATTGCTGCCAAAAACCCCCTTGCCTATTGTTATGTAGATTAGGAAAAAGGTCGGGATTATGGCACTCGACATTATGAATATCAGCCCGAACATCGAGCTTTTTGCAGAGTAGTCCTTTAGCCTATGCTGCTGTGCTGCAAGCATATCATCGGCAAGTTTCTTTATCTGCTGCCCGCTTCCGCCGGTTTCATAGACAAGAAGCAGTTGGGCGACCGCGCGTTTTATGATTAATGAGTTAAATGAAGATGAAAATGAGGAAAACGCCGTATGGACACCCACTCCCATTTTCACCTGCCCGAGAAGCCGGGTTATTGTTTTTGAAAGCGCACTATTTCCATAGGCTGCTATTTCAAGTGCTCTTTCAAAGCTTATACCCATCTCCATGAAGATTCCTGTTGTCCTAAGGAAAAAGGGGAGATCGATCTCGATTTCCTGCTCGACTTTTTTGTATTCGATTTTTGGAAGATAGAGAAAGAATGCGAACATGAGTAGGAAGGCTACCGGCACGCCCATCAGGAGCGAATAATTTTCCATTACAATAAGTGCAAGGAGGAAAATCGCTGCTATGACTATCGAAACCATTATCGAGAATGATAGGTACTTGCCAGGATTTATTTCAAGGCCAAGATTTTTGATAGAATTAGCCGAGCCAAACTTCATGCTCGTTTCCGGAAACATACCAATGATTTTTTCCAGTTTTTCAATCATTAAAATCTGCACCGTAAAATTCTTTCTGGACCATCCTGTAGAAACTATCGTAGTCGCCCTTTCCAGCTAATGCCGCTGATTTGCCAAAATTACCAGAAAGAATGGTCTTCTTACGTTTCTGCATTTCCTGCTGCAGTTGCTTTTCCTTTATCCCAAGCTTTTGCGAAAGTTTTTCCACAAAAGCGTTTTTTGCCAGCGTGCCATCCTTATAGATTATTTTTGGCGTTCCGTTCTCGCTAATTTCCGCAATTTCGATTATTCTTCGCACTTCAATATTTTTCTTCTTTGCAGGCTCATAAACCAGCATCCTTCTTTGTATTACAATGCAGTCCATGCTCGCGCGGTCGCTTTTGCTTATTCCAAAGCTTTCGATTCTTCCTAATGCCTCGTTCACGCTTTGTGCGTGGAACGTTGCATAGGATCCTCTTGCCTGTCCTGCCATCAAGACATCAAAGAGCGCTTCCACTTCCTGCTTATTGCGGACTTCGCCGACAATCATCCGGTCCGGCCTCATCCGTAATGAATCATAAACCAGATCCTTGAGGCTGATACCAAGGTCCTTATTTGCAACTAAACGAAGCTGATGGTCGTGTGGTATGTTGATTTCCGGGGTTTCTTCGCTGATCAGGATTCGTTCATTATATGGTATGAAAGAAAACAGGGCATTGAGGGTGGTCGTCTTCCCGCTTGCAGTATTCCCCCCAATTATTACCGAGCTGTCTGACTGCATAAGAAGCGAGAGCATTGCCAAGGCATCGCTGCTTACTATGCCGCTTTGGGCAAGCTCAGCTGGCGAAAAAGGGTTGCTCCGAAATTTTCTTATGGTAATTTCGCCTACCGATATCGGAGGGAGCGAGGCATGGAGCCGTGATCCATTAGGAAGCATGGCATCGAGCCGCGGGTTCTGCACTGTTATATGCCTTCCTAGGTTTCGGGCCATTTTATTTATTACATCTGCTATGCATTTTTCATCAACAAAAGCGGCGTTGACCTTTTTCCATCCCTTGTTCCTCAGATAAACATAGGCTGGCCGTTGGGGGCCGATGATGCTGATTTCCTCGATTTCCTCATCTTCAAGGAGCTTGTCGATAAAAGCAAACCCGTAAATATGCAAAAGTGCTACCTTGCTTAGATATTCTAGCTGGTCATGGTCAAGTGCGACCTGCTCCTTTTCCGAAATTTTTATTACGATTTCACGTATGAGGCTGGCACTTTCATCCCGGCTATTGACGCTCCTAAATCGCGCTGCCTCCTTAAATGATTCCTGAGCCCTTTCAATTAGTTCTTCCTCGTCGCTACTTATCTGTGGAAGATCGACAGTATAGTCCCCCTCTTTAAGGATTCGCCAGCCTAACATGTTTTTCTATTTGCCTTTTGTCTGGGTGTGTTTATATGCCTTTTTTATTCTAATCGGAATATTTTTTTCACCAATGTTTATATTTTATGCCGCAGATCCTATCCTGATTATTATGTCGTCTAAAAACTACCTCTTTAGTTCCGAATCAGTTACTGAAGGGCACCCGGATAAAACCATAAGATAACTATCTTTTGGTATCCATAGTGTGCGATCAGATTTCTGATGCAATTCTTGATGAGTTGCTCAAGCAGGATAAGCATTCCCGTGTTGCAGTTGAAACTGCAGTCACTGTTGGCTTAGTTGCGGTTATGGGTGAAATAACTACCAAAGGCTATGTGGAATTCCAGAAAGTTATCCGCAACGTCATAAAAGAGATCGGTTATAACAAGCCAGAATACTTATTTGATTATCGTGGATCAGGGGTTATAGCTTCTATTACTGAGCAGTCGCCGGACATCGCGCAAGGGGTGAACACCAGCGCTGAGCACGAGCAGGGCGCAGGTGATCAGGGAATTATGTTTGGTTATGCGTGCCGCGAAACTCCAGAACTTATGCCCCTTCCAATAATGCTTGCGCATAAATTAGCCCAAAGGCTTGCGGAAGTCCGGAAAAACAGCACCATTGCATACTTAAGGCCGGATGGCAAAACCCAGGTGACGATCGAGTATGTGGATCATAAACCGGTGCGTGTGCATACTGTTGTTATTGCAGCGCAGCACGATCCTGATGTCCCTAACGAAAAAATCAAATCCGACATTCTCGAACATGTCATTAAGCCTGTTTGCGGGCAATGGTTCGATGGCAAAACAATAGTCCACATAAACGGAACTGGCAAATTTGTTTTGGGTGGGCCTGCAGCTGATACTGGCGTTACAGGACGAAAAATAATTATTGATACTTATGGAGGGCGAGGCCATCATGGAGGCGGAGCATTTTCTGGCAAGGACCCGTCGAAAGTTGATCGTTCGGGAGCTTATATGGCAAGATATGTTGCCAAAAACATTGTTGCAGCAGGAATTGCTGATGAATGCGAAGTTCAGATTTCCTTTGTAATTGGTGTTGCAAAGCCGCTTTCTGTTTTTGTCGATACGCGTGGAACCGAGAAAATCCCAACAGAAAAAATTGAAAAACTCATTGCAGAAAACTTCTCGTTCAAACCCGCAGATATGATAAAGAAACTTGACCTATTGCGGCCAATCTACCGTAAAACCGCAGCTTATGGCCATTTCGGAAGGGAAGACCCTGATTTTACCTGGGAAAAGACAGATATGGCTGACAAACTTCGAAAGGAAGCAGGACTTTGAAGCTTTTTCATTCAAAACCATATTGTGGCCATAAATGGAAAGATTTATAAGCTTCAAATGAGTACCTTATTACTGATTTTAATGCTTACAATGGGTAAAATAGACAAAGGTGGCAAGAGTGATCCTGCGACTGGTGGAGGCCATGGTTTTGGTTCTGTTCCTCCATCAGGAGAAGGAATGTTGCATAGGCACAGGGGCATCCGTGAGTTTTACCTTTCAACTGGCTATCGCGTTATTCCTCTATTAGATTCAAAACCAGAAAACCTCCAGTTAATTATCAATTCATTATCCTGGAATGAAGAAACAATTCGTGCACATCCTGCTTTGTCTAATGAACACATCCAAAGTGTTAGAGAAAACGCCATTGATTCGTTGGCTGAGCTTGCCGAAGCAGGTCATGACCTAAAAGAAGCAGTTCTGCCGCTTGTCCGTCTTTTAAGATCAGCCTTTGATTCCGATGACGGAGAATTTACCAAGGTTTATGCAGCAAGATCCCTTGGTTTCATATTAAAATTTGCAAAGAAAGCTGATCCGCTTTATGTTCAGGCAATCGAAGAACTCGGAGCTGTATTAATTTATGATGATCCTAGGTTTGATATGGGCCATGTTGTGAGGAGTGCAGCGTCTATAGCACTTGGAAGAGATGCCTGCTCAAATCAATTCTTTAATGAACAAGGAATAAAAGAATTAGTCAAATATCTTTCTCATGAAAAGTCTGAAACACGGTCCGCTGCTGCGACAGGCCTTTCGCAAATCGAAGATGGTGTTTCTGCTTCTCATTTAGAGAGTTTGACTAATGCGTTATATGATGATTATAGCTGGACTGTTAGCTGCATCGCGTTAACCCTTGAACACACTGCCCGAGCAGGAATTTCAATTTCATCTTCATTTGAAGCACTGGGAGGAGCGATAGATAAGGCGCTAGCTGATACAAATCGCAAAAATGTTTATTTCAATGTTAATGCAATAAGACACGCACTAGGTGCACTGGACGCTGCACTTTCCAACAATGAAAACATATCTTCTCAATTGCCGATACTGCGCAAGGGTTTAGCATATTCTTTAGATGAAGCTGTTCCAACTTCTATGGCCATGCTTTTGGTGGAAGCAGGAACTATAGAGGATAAGGCCATTTGCACGCCAATTTTGCTCAGATGCTTATCCAGCAGGTATGAAGGTATTCGAATAGCAGCTGCGCATTCATTATTATTCAGTGAAGATAAGCACGTCCGCATGGTAGCTCTTCCTTTGGTGATAGCTACTATCCAAAGCAGTGAAGACCTATTCAATATAGCAAGATCAGTAAAGGCTATTCTCGAGTTTGCAAAATCCGGAGGCGACATTTCCTCTGCTAAAGATGTTTTGCAAGGTTGTCTTCTGAAACTTGATGAGATTGGCCCTGCTTCATTTCAGCAAGCTGTCGCGCTTGCCATTATGCGTATGGAGCACAAACTGGAAGAAGTACGAAGTCATGTTCGGGAATGCATAGAACTATGCGAACAATATATCCGTCACCCTGCTAGCTGACATTTTCTATATAACTAAATTCTGAGCAATTCGCAATAATCCCTAAACCTTTTTTCTATTTCCGCATTGTTTGTGCTGACCAATTTATCCACTGAAAAATCTTCCACCGCTAAGGATCCGCAGACATTGGCATAACCCATCGCAACTTTTAGTTGCTCTAAACTTGGATTAGTTGCATTTTGTTTTGCTAATGAACCCACTAAACCACCAGCAAATGCATCGCCTGCACCTGTCGGGTCAACAACAACTTCCAAAGGAAATGCAGGAAACGGGATAACTTTTCCCTTGAAAAACAACAAGCTTCCGTGCTCGCCTTTTTTTATAATCACGATCTTTGGCCCGAGTGCCTCTATTTTCTTACCGCATTTAACCAAATTCGATTCATTAGTGAGCATCCGTGCTTCAGCATCATTGAGTACGACCCCATCAACCATAGTTATTACCTGCTGGACTTTCGGGAGTTCGGTTTTTATGTAAAATTCGATGGTATCCATAAAGACCAGTTTCTTGTTTTTGGCCTGGACCATGACTTCCATCTGTTTCTGGGGAGGCATTGTGGCAAGATAAAGAAATTCGCTTTTGGCCGCTTCGCTACCAAGTTTTGGCTCGAATTCGCCCAAAACATTGAGCTCGGTCTTATTGGCCTGGCGATGATAAAGATCAAATGAAAACGTGGAATCAAAATGAAATGTTTTCCCTTCTTCTTTGCGTTGTACACTTTCAATATTTGCTTTCTTTGCTAAAATCTGCCAATATTTATCAGGAAAATCTCCGCCAACAACACTCACTATGCTGGTTGGTGCAAAAAATGAAGATGATAGTGAAAAATAGCTTGCAGCACCCCCAAGAACCATCTCTGCGGTTTTGAATGGGGTTCTGGTAGTATCCAATGCGATTGAGCCTGAACAAGTAATAGAGGGCATAATATCGATTAACGATTAATCAAAAGAAATTATTAAGTTTGCTAATTAGATGGAAACGTAATCTCTATCTTCAGTGCGGGACGCAATCCTTCATCTAATGTGAGGCTTTCCGCATCAATACCGAATCTTCTTGCCGCGCTGGTGTCTCTCACTGCAAGGTCTATGTTCCCAGTTGAGCCTAAAATAAGGACCGGTTCTCCAGATTCCACTTCTCCAAAAGTCCTAACCAGACGAGCCCGTCCTTCTGTGCTAAATCCTTTTTCTTCTTCTTGCCCGCGGGATCCGCAAGTTCTTACTTTTCCTCTAATCCTAAATCCCAGTTCCTTGCCTATGAATTCGGGGGGTACGTGGTTGGGGAGATTGGTTCTGATACTCCCAACCCCATCCACATTGACTATGAAACCAGATCGGGAAACAGTACTGCTTTGTGAACTTAATCTTATTTTCACTAACGTCTGCGGAGCCAATTTCGATCCAAATTCTTCAATTGGAACTCCTCTTAATATGTGGGCTGCAACTGGTGCGAATATGTCTTTCCCGTGGAAAGTATTCGATTCGGCACGTTCGAGTAGAGTCAAATTGCGGTTTGTAATCTCCACGACCTTATCAATTCCCTCTATGAATGCAAGAGACAGTACTCCATTGTCTGGTCCTACCAGATATCTTCCCCTCTGAGTCCTAACTATGATATTTTTTCTTTCAGTTCCAACTCCCGGATCCACAACAGCAACGTAAACTATTGATTTTCCATCTTCAGTGGAAAGTGCCACGTTTCTGGCTAATCTTGCAGCGCCAACAAGTATGTTCCCTAAGGGAACATCATGGCAAATATCTACTATCTGAACTTTTGGATTGACCGCAAGGGCAGCTGATTTTACTGCGTAGACTGATTCATCCCCTCTTCCAAAATCTGTAATGAGAGATATCTGGGGTGTTCTTGACCTCAATATGTTTGCCAAAGAAACTGCCACTACTCTGGCCTTTGAAGATGCTGAAAGCGTGTGTCCTGATCGCAAAGTTTCTGTCATAGTTATTTTTTGTGTTTATTCCTATATTTATATATTTTTGAAAGAAATATTCCAATAGGAATTTTATTTATTTAGCAAAACCAATTCGAAATTACTTTTAACCTATCCCTCCAATTCCTATTCTATGGACTACTCAGTGAAAGATATGGCTCAGTCAGAGCAAGGAATGCTGAATATTTACTATGCAGAAGCAAAAATGCCTATATTGATGGCGATAGGGGAGCGCTTTAAGAAAGAACAACCTTTCAAGGGGCTTACTATCGGACTGGCGCTTCATGTTACTAAAGAAACTGCAGTTTTGGTTCGCACACTGGCTGCAGGCGGGGCGAAAGTTGCAGTTGCAAGCTGCAATCCATTATCTACCCAGGATGATGTTGCGGCAGCTCTTGCAAAAGAAGGAATTGCTGTTTTTGCAATAAAAGGAGAGACAAAAGAACAATATTATGAGTTTTTGGAGCAGGTGCTCGAGCGAAAACCCGATATTACAATTGATGATGGCTGCGATTTGGTTACGCTAATCCATACCAAACATACTGACCTTCTAACAAAACTGCTTGGTGGTTGCGAAGAAACCACTACCGGAGTCATAAGGCTTAAGGCAATGGAAGCTGACAAACAATTAAAATGTCCGATAATTGCAGTTAACGAAAATAAAACAAAACATCTTTTGGATAATTATTATGGTACTGGCCAATCTTCAATTGATGGCATACTCAGGGCGACAAACACCCTGATTGCAGGAAAAACATTTGTTGTTTGTGGTTATGGCGATTGCGGAAAAGGTGTCGCGCTAAGGGCCAAAGGAATGGGCGCGAGCGTGGTAGTTACCGAAGTAGATCCATTTAGGGCCCTCCAGGCGGTTCTTGATGGTTATTTGGTTATGCCAATGAAAGACGCAGCAAAAATCGGGGATATTTTTCTTAGCGTCACTGGTGATAAGCATGTGCTTGCAGGAGAGCACTTCAAGTTGATGAAGAATGGCGCGATATTAGCAAACGCGGGTCATTTTGATATTGAAATAGATGTCGCATATCTTGAGAAACATTCAAAGAAAAAGAAAATTCGGCCATTCCTTGACGAATATGATCTTGAAGGCAAAAAACTTTACTTATGCGCAGAGGGTAGGCTTGTTAATTTGGGCGCAGCCGAAGGCCATCCTTCCGAAGTTATGGCGACTTCTTTTGCAGGACAAGCTTTGGCATGTGAATATATTGTAAAAAATAAGGGCAAGTTAAGTTCCAGTGTAATTACCTTACCAGAAAATATTGATAATGAAATTGCAAGATTGCAGCTCGAATCAATGCAAATAAAGATCGATTCATTAACGGGCGAGCAAAAGAAATACCTATCCGACTGGAAGGAAGGCACTTAGTTAGCATGGAAGAATTATCCAACAACCAGCCAAACACCCGCAATAAGGAGTAGCATCGCAACTATTTTCAAAGCAAGGTTCTCTTTACTAAGGTTTTCCTTTAACCATTCTGGTTTTACTATGCTAATTAGCGTAGCCAAGACAAAAACAAACAGCGGCTGCGTCGTTTCAATGGGTGCGGCAAGGGATGCTAGAGTCTCATCATATGCAAAAATATAAAGAAACGCAGCCACGCAAGAGAGTACGCCACAAAGTAATGCGTATCCCAGCAATTTCCCTGAACCCGAACCTAATTTTATTTCCTTTTTCCATAAGAATAACAAAATTAAGCCAATGAAAAATGCAGTCATCTGGGATAAAAATATTGAGCTAACCGGATCAACATAACTTAGTGATAATTTAGCCAAAACATCGCTGGTGGAAAATAAGAGGCTTGAAAGCAGCATGAACATAGCTCCTTTTTTGAATTTTATCCCTTTCAATGAAATTGGCCAGTCAACTGAAATCAGCATTGCCCCTATTACTGCAATAACGATTCCTGCATACTGTATTGTTCCTAGAAGTTCGCCCAAAAGCAGGTGCGAAATTACCGCAACAAATATCGGCAAGGTCAAAAGAAGTGCTATGGCCTTGGAAACTTCGCTTTCAAAAAGGCCTTCTGTATAAAAATAAAATGCCGCAGCCCAAAATATCCCATCAATCACAGGTATGATCGAAAAAGAAATCCGAAAAAATAATGTGGCAAGAATCGCAAACCCTGCACCAAATAGTATGCTAAGGTACATGGTCTTTTTATTAAGGTCAAATAAGGTGTATTTACCAATTAAGTTAGAGCAAGCCCAGAGGAAAGATGCTATTACTGCTAACCAAAACCAAAGCATACTACTGATCTTATAAGATGGTTTATTATAGATTCCCGTTAATCAATTGGTTATGGCTTCTGTTTCAGTACTTTTACCAACCCTAAATGAAGAAGAATCAATTGAAAGTACCATCAACCAGGTTCGAAAGGTGCTTCCTGATGCAGAAATCGTAGTTATTGACGGCCTTAGCAAGGACAAAACCATAGAGATCGCCAAGAAAATGGGCGCCAAAATAATCCTGGAAACTCAGAAAGGCAAGGCCGTTGCGATAAAAAAAGCATTCAAGGAAATCGACACTGATTATGCCCTTATGATAGATGTTGATCTTACCTACCCGGTTGAGGATTTTCCAAAAATTATTATCCTCTTGAATGAGTATGATGTTGTAATGGGTTCTAGGTTCCGGGGCAAAATGGAAGAAGGGGCAATGTCATTTACAAATAACTTTGGAAACCGGATAATTTCCCTTTGTGCAAGCACGCTTTTCCTAAAATGGGTGAGCGATGTCTGTACTGGCATGTGGGGCTTTAGGAAAAGAGCTTATAAGAATATAGAAATAACTTCGCAGACTTTTGAATTGGAATGCAATATGTTTGCCCAATCTGTGAAAAAAGGCTTCAAGGTTGCCGAATTTCCTATAAATTACTCAAAAAGAGGCGGAACATCCAAAGTCCAGCTTATTGATGGGGTTAAGGACTGCATTTTGCTGCTTAAAGAACGTTTTAGTCCGTGATTTTCATCCATTTTTAATCCGTTTCTTCCTTATTAATGGATAATGAAAAATGAATCCGGCTCACGACTTGCGTTACTTGACCGTGACGGTACAATAAACAAGGAAGTTAACCTTCTTCATGATATACGGCAGCTTCAGCTTCTTGAAGGTGCTGCAGAAGGCATAAGACTCCTTAACCAAAACGGCTTTAAAGTGGCAATTGTTACCAACCAGCCAGTCGTAGCCCGTGGATTATGCAGCGAGGATGATGTGAAGAAAGTCAATGTCCTTCTTCTTGAACTTCTGGAAAAAGAAGGTGCAAAAGTTGATGCAGTTTACTATTGTCCCCATCATCCGGAGCAAGGGCATAGCGGGGCAAATGATCCAAAATACCGGAAAATCTGTGATTGCCGAAAACCAAAACCAGGCATGCTTATTACTGCATCAAAAGACTTTGGTATAGCAAAAGAAAATTGCTTTATGGTGGGCGACCATGATCGCGATATTGAAGGGGGTAAAAACTTTGGTTGCACTACGATTTTTGTAAAAACCGGTCAAATCGACAGTGAATCCAAGCTTAATACAAAACCCGATCATGTTAGCAAAAACCTGCTTGAAGCTGCAAAATTAATGGTGAGCCTACCTATGAGCGATATGAAGAATGTGAAAGCGGTTATTGTTGCAGGCGGGCTTGGAACCCGGCTTGGTCATCACACCCGAAATGTCCCAAAACCAATGATACTCGTCAGGGGAAAACCTGTCCTTGAGCACATCATAATCCACCTAAAAAAATATGGGATAACCGAAATAATCCTGTGCGTAGGGTATCTTGGGGAAAAAATCCAGGCTTATTTTGGCGATGGGGCTAAATTTGGTGTAAAGATCTTCTATTGCTTTGAAAAAGAACTTCTTGGAACTGGTGGTGCGATCAAGCAAGCCGAAAAATTCCTTGATCCTAACGAAACGTTCGCCATGGTTTATGGGGATCTTCTCCTTGAAATGGACCTTGAGAAGCTAATAAAATATCACAAGGAAAAATGCGGCTTAGGGACCCTGACAGTCCACAAAAGCAGCCACCCTTATGACTCGGATATCCTCGAACTTGCTCCGGATGGCCGGATCATAAAATTCCTTGGAAAGCCCAAAAAAGGTGATGTTTTTGAGAATATTTCCAATGCAGGGGTCTATTGCTTCGAGCCGAGCATTTTAAAATATTTTCCCGACGGTGTATCTATGTTAGATAAGGAAGTGCTCCCATCGGTTATTGTCCGTGGGGGAAAACTTTTCGCATATAAGACTAATGAGCACATTCATGATATGGGGACAATGGATCGTTTGGAAAAAGTTCGCAAATAAATTTATCAAAATGAGATTGATTCTATGACTACAAAAGCACCTGATTTTGACAATTACCTAAAACAGATGCATGAGGCTATGCAATCGATAAAAAAAGAGGACATCGCCCTTCTGGCAGAGCTAATAATCCACACACGTGATGCGGGCGGGGTCGTTTATGTTTTTTGCAATGGTGATTCAGCAAATAATGCCGAGCATTTTGTCGCAGACCTCTCAAAAGGTACAATTGTAATCGGCAGTGATGGAAAACCAAAACAAAAGCGGATCCGCATGCACTCACTCAATGAAAATATTCCCCTTATGACTGCCTGGGCAAATGATGCCTCATATGATGCGATCTTCAAGGAACAGCTCGAGAACTTACTTAACAAAAATGATTTGGTGATTGGAATAAGTACGAGCGGTAACTCACCAAATGTCTTAAGGGCGATCGAATATGCCAAGAGCATGGGCGTTACAACTGTGGCACTTTCTGCGATGGGTGGGGGCAAACTTATGGCTCTTGCCAAACACAACATAGTAGCAAACACAAACAATGTGGAAATTGCAGAAGACGTTCACTGGGTAATTGGCCACCTTCTCAAAATCCATTTAATAAGAAAATTCAACGGTGAAATCTGATGCTTGCCTCAAGGACCCCTCTTCGTGTTTCCTTTTTCGGAGGCGGTACAGACCTCAAAAAATACTATGAACTTGATTATGGCTGTGTACTCAGTACTGCAATCGACAAATATGTCTATATCATGATAAACCAAAAATTCGACGGTCACATCCAGCTAAACTATAGGCTAACCGAAATTGTTGAATCGGTAGACCAGATACTTCATCCAACTATACGGGAAGCAATGCGGTTTACCGCTGTTGATGGTGGAATTGAACTTAGCGCGCAGGCAGATTTTCCTTCCCATGGGACTGGCCTGGGTTCTTCAAGCAGTTTTCTTGTTGGCGTACTCAACGCGCTCTACAGCTTTAAGGGAGAAAGTCCTGATAATGAAACCCTTGCAAAAAATGCATGCAAAATCGAAATTGATATACTAGGAGAGCCAATAGGAAAGCAGGACCAGTATATTGCCGCTTATGGCGGATTTAACTTAATCAAATTCAAAAAGGACGATTCAGTGGAAGTCATCCCGATTAAGGTCTCATCCGAAACTTCTTCCAGGCTAAAGAAAAAATTACTATTTTTCCATACTGGGATAAGCCGCAGTTCTGGCCGTGTACTTAAGGAACAAAAAGATAAGATTGACCAGAAACTCGACTATCTTGGTAGCCTGCGTAAAATGGCAGAAGATGCAAAAACAAAACTCGAGCATGGCGATATCGACTCACTTGGCCATATGCTCGATGAGTCCTGGCAGATGAAACGGACTTTTGCATCGGGTGTATCAACTGACCTTATTGATGGCTATTATCGTGCTGCAATGGAAGCTGGTGCCAGCGGCGGAAAGATCCTTGGTGCTGGCGGCGGCGGGTTTTTCATGTTCTATGTTGATGAAGATAAGCAGGAACAAGTGAGAAAAGCACTCTCTCCCATGCGGGAAGTTAAGTTTGATTTCCCGATGGAAGGCTCAAGAATAGTCTTCAAGGATAAATAAGGTAACATAAACTAATCGCTGTTGCAGAAGTATAGGTCCAGGTGAATTTGATGTTCGAAAACAAAGCAGTTGTGGTGACTGGAGCGGCGGGCTTTATTGCCTCTCATGTTGTTGACGAGCTTCTTTCTAAAGGCAGCCAGATTATTGCAATAGATAATATGCGCACAGGGCAGCCTAAAATTGTCCAAGAACATAAAAAACACAAGAACTACAAATTCGTCAAGGAAGATCTTCTTCATAGGGACAAAATCATTTCCTTATGCAAGGGTGCGGATTTTATTTTTCACCTTGCAGCAAATGCAGACATACGTGGCGGAATAAAGGACACCCAAATAGACCTTGAACAAAACGTAATCGCTACCCATAATGTACTTGAAGCGATGAGGATAAACGACATAAAAGGGCTTGTTTTCTCATCTTCGGCAGCAGTTTATGGCACTCAAAAAACTTTTCCCACTCCTGAAGATGCCCCAAAAGTCCAGACCTCTCTTTATGGAGCATCAAAACTTGCAGCAGAATCTTTGATAGAGGCATATTCTGAATACTATGGCACCCAATCATCAATCTACAGGTTTGTTTCTGTTGTGGGCGAGCGCTATCCACATGGGGTTGTAATAGATTTCTACCGGAAGCTAAGGAAAGACCCTAAAAATCTTGAGATACTTGGTGATGGCAAACAGAAAAAGTCATTCATGTACATCAAAGACTGCGTTGCCGGCATGATGTTCGGAGCTAGTGCAGCTAAACCCGCCGGCCAGAGCAGCCAAGTTTTCAATTTAGGCCAAAACTACACAATAGAAATTACAAAAGTTGCGGATATGATTGTAGAGGAAATGAACCTGACCAATGTCAAGTACCACTATACCGGTGGCTCAGTTGGTTGGGTAGGCGATCAGCCTATTGTCCATCTTTCAACAAAGAAAATCGAAGCGTTGGGTTGGTCACCAAAAACAAAAATTGAAGATGGGATAAGAAAAACCATCAGATATCTTATAGATAATGGCGTAGCATAAGTGCGATTAATTTATCTTCATCGTTACGAATCCCTGGTTCGAAAGTTCCTTAACCAAACTAAACCGGTTATCTTTTGTTAGCGAGTTAATTTTTGCTATTATCTGCTCGTTGGTAAATCCTTCGGCAGGGCCCAGACAACCTGCATCTATGGTTGCATATTCGTACCCGTATTTTTTTAGGAAAACATAATTCCCATCGCTGCTGTCTGTTATAGATGTTTTTTTGTAATCGCTTACTTCCTTTACCCATGAGTAGCCAAACTTATCAAAACCATCAGCAAACTTTTCAGGATTACAGAAACTAAACACCTTGGTATTAGGCGGCAGCGCTTTCAGTCCTATGTAACCTTTCAATTGTTCCTGCGAAAGCCAGCTAACTCCTGGTGGCCATTGCGAGGTCTGGACCACTGCCTTGGGATATGCAGAGCTCCATAATAGGCCCAAAACAACTATTGCGCTAAATAGCTGCAGCAGCCCTTTCTGGTTTTTTTCAATGTAATTTAACAAATACACGCTGCCGATTGCCCCAAGTATTGCTACTGGTATGGAAAGAACTACCCAGAACCGGTGGGGAACAAGGTGCACTGGAAGGGCATAACCCATTGTTCCAACCAAGGTATAGATGAACATGAAGAGTGCCGCGAGCGAAAGTTCGTAATTATTTTTTTTGCGCAATTCGTTTATGCAAACAATTATTCCAATCAAAAGCAAAATCGCAGCAACTATCCCAAAACCAGTTGCCTGGTCCATCTTCGATGAAAATGGCGCAGTAATAAAGTCATTTGGGGAATAAATTATCCCGCCACCAGTATCGGAAAATTGTCCGACTAATATGTTTCCGCCAGTTAATGTGAATGCTTCAAGCACTTTATCCAATGAATAAATCATAATCATTGGAATCCAGAATTCAGCTAGTGCCAAAACAACTGCCAAAACCATTATGGCGATCATTGATATGAGTTTTTTATTGTTGGGCGAGGCAGTTGCAGAATTATTTGTGGAATTATCTGCAGGATTTAACCGGTCACTTATTGCTATTGCCGCTATATATGCTACCATTAACCCGGAAAACATTGCAGCAGTTGAACCCTGGGTTATCAATGTTGTTGCGATTGAAAGAACGGCCAGGATCATGAAGTTTCTTTTTTCATTTACTCCGCCCGATCCTCCACCATCTTCGGCCTTTCTGTAGCGCTCAAAGAAATACAATGAAGGAAATATCAAGATGAAGCTGAGGCTCTGTGACCAGATAAAGTGGCTCATAAATGAGGGCAATATTGCTATTATGAAAGTAGCCCACAACGCTTCCCTTTGTGGCAGTCTTTCCTTTATCCAGCAATAGAAGAACGGTATTGATAGACTTACGAGCAGCGCATTAAAAATTTTCAATATTTCGCTTATCGAAACGCTGTCAATCTGGAACATTGTTCCCATTAAAATGTCATAAAAGTAGGAGTACGGTGCCAGATAATGGATTGGGGTATGATCAGGCTGCAAATATGTGCTGAAGACCGAAACAAACCTTACTGCAGCAGCATGCTCCCATGGATCATCATCTTCAAGATAAGGGTATCCCGATGCGCCACTTGCATAAATTCCAAAATGTGCGATGAAAATTATGAGGACTATAATCCATTCTTTGGATAATTTTGGCATTTCCAATTTGGCAAGGCCGCCTTTTCTCGAGGCTATTGCGAGCATTGCCAAGGCCAAAATAACATAAACATACCAGGTTGAAAGATGTAAAAATCCAAGTATTGCAGTTGCATGGACAAAGACAATAAGCCCAGTAGCAATATACATTATTAGAGAAGCACCATTATCTTCTTCTTTGACTTTCAATATGCTCCATACCGTGAAACCAAGGCTAAAGAGTACAAAAATTAGATAGATTAGTGCAAAAATCATAACTCGTTTACTATTATTAGTTTATTTAATTGTATCCTTCGACTAAAATAGCGGTGTTCTAATTGGATCGGTCCTATATTGTCAAATTATCCTTATCAGTATTGATTTTCATAGCATTGTTATATTTCATCGGTATCGACCAAATAGTTTCAGTATTGGCCAAAGCTAAACCTGAGTTTATCATCACAGCTCTCCTGTCCTACGTACTTGTTAACGTCTCAATGTCTTATCGTATAAAGCTGGTACTTGATGAGCTTGGCCACAAATTGAAGTTGCAAACGATTTTTCCATCTAGTTTAGCAGGACTGCTTGCATCAGATGTTACTCCTGCACGTTCAGGTTATTTCTTTACTGCATTTTCTATTTCATCAAAAGCCAATATCCCTCTTGAAAAAACCATGCTTTCAGTTTTTGGCCCCCAGATATTTGATTTTTTGATAAAAGTATTTTCTGCGTTTGTCCTTTTCTTAATTATAACCCAAAAAACAGGCTTTACCAACATATTCTACACCATAATACTTCTCGTTGGATTTTTGATCGGAGTAATTGCTGCAGCACTTTTGGTTTTTTACCCTCCTTTTATGAAAATGGTTTCATTCCTAAGAATTATTCCATTTATGCCAAGGATTTTTGATTTTCTTTCTAAAATGCAGCTTCACTCCGAGGCTGTCCTTAAAATAAAGGGAAAAATCCTGCTCATAACGCTAATTTCATGGCTACTAAAGGCAACCGAATGGTTTTTCCTTTCCAGAGCAATAGGCCTAAGCTTTTCAAATAATGATGTGGTTCTTGATTTTGCATTTATGATGGTTTTCCAGGCAGCGATCACAATAATACAATTCCTTCCTATACCCACTGTTGCAGGGGCCGGTGCGAGCGAGGCAGGTTTTGTAGCCATACTGGTTTTGTTCAATGTGCCATTTGCAGTTAGTGCCACCTTTGCATTGCTTACGCGCTTTTCAATGTTGTTTGTTGATTTATTTTCCATTCCTGTATTATTGGACTATCTTCATAAAAATACTCTGGACTTTGATAAGTTAACCAAAGGGGAATTCTAATAGGTTTTAAACTTTATTTTTGAGTTTGTGATATCATGTCTTTAGCTAATCCAAATGTAAAAAAAACTATTCCAATGAATAATGCCAACTCCCCTATCGTTGCCACTGCCTCACCAATCTGGCTCAATAATCTGATGTCTTGGTTTGAAATGTAAAATCCCTGAAATGCCAATCCAATGATCATTAACAGCCCTGATAAAATAATTAAAAATCCAGTTCGTTCAATTAATTTATGATTAGATTTTTTTCTATTTAACTTCATACCTAAAATTAGTGCTCCAACAACAAAGGTAAATAGAATGGTATTCCATATGAAATTTACGGCTTCCTGTGTTGCCTTACCTGGTGACTGATAAAGTAAAATAAAATTTGAGAACCCCCGGAAACATAAAAGTGCAACTAAAGCAGGTATTACCTGCCATATGATACGGTCCACTAATTTACTCCAATTAACTTGAGTTAATCTGAAACGCATATTCATTCACTATTATTCTATTGCATAGAAAATTTTTTATTGTACTACCTATAATATCTAACAACCACCTTTTTCGGTTTGTTTGAGCAAAAGCTGCTCTTTTAAATTAAGAATAAAATATCCTATAAAAATTGAAAATGGATTTGATAAAATGACCAAAGATCTTATGCTCCTGACTGGTGGCCATCCGATCCATGTGGCTTTTGGCGATTGCATAGGCGCTACAAATTACAGGATCAGTGAAAACCTATCAAAAAACCAGTTCCTTCCGCTGAAGATTTTCCGCTTATTTAACAACTCATTCAACATCCCATCAGACTTTGATCGGATAATTTGTGAATCCTGCTACTATTACCCTGCAATCAAACGCAGGATGGGCCTTCTTGGCAAAACCAGAATTATCAACATGAACTCCGGCCCCCTGATTTATCATTTGCTTTCTGGCCGCATTAAGGGATCTGAGAAAAAAGTCCTTACTGAACTGCTAAAGGAGTGCGATGGTCATCTTGTTTATGGAGAATACGGGAAGGAACTTGTTGAGCGGCTTTTGCAGCCTTCACTTTCTTCAGCTACTAAGGCTAAGATTGCTGATAAGCCAATTGGCATAATATATCCGTTCATAAAAGATTCAGCAAGAGTAAAATTTGCAAAAATAAAACCAAATCTTGATTCAAAATCTATAATCATTATTGCAACTTCGGATCCGTTTAACAAAGGCCTTGATCTGCTTTTCAAAGCTCTAAAACTAGTCCGAGAAAGTGAGTCCGATGTTCATCTTAATCTGGTAACCAGAATGGGAAAAGAAGAAATAGAAAAAGTTCCTGATTATGATGGGAATTTAGTTTCAATAATGCAAAATGTTCCTGATATAGCCGATGCCCTTTCATCCTCTTCATTATATATTCAGCCCAGCCGCGGAGATATGTTTCCGGTTGGCTGCCTAGAAGCCATATCATGTGGACTCCCAACAGTGGTTTCGAATGAAAACGGTGCAAAAGAAATAGTTCAAAAAATAGACCAAAAGATGGTTGTAAATTTAGATCCAAACTCACCTACCGATTCACTTTCAGCCTCACTTGCAGAATCAATACTCTACTATTTTGAAAAAACTCCATCACAAAGAAAGCAATTATCCGATGCATTCCGTTTGGCATCAGCACCATTTAACGAGAAAGAAATGCTTGTAAAATTCAAAAAGGAACTCGAAAAGCTTGGCTCCTGATCTGGTCAAATTTTCTATTCACACTAACATTCGTTTTGCGCTTTCTTCCAGGCTAATTTTAGCAACCCAGCCTGTATCTTTGCTTATTTTTTCTGTACTGCCTTTTATTTCCCTTATCTGATTGTTTCGCATTTTTGATGAATCAACATTTATTTTCGGATTTATTTTAGCTTCTTTTAACATGAAATTAAGCAGCTCTTCCATCTTATATGATTTGCCAGAGCAAATATTGTAAATTTCCCCGCTTTTTCCTTTTTCAACTATTGCAAGAAATGCTTTGCAAGCATCATCCATATCAACAAAATCCCGCTTTACCTGCGGATCACCTATGAATATTTCACTTTGATTCTTTTGCTTGCCCTCCTTTATGGTCTTTATCTGCTTGGCAAAAGATCCTGCTGCATATTTTTCATCGAGGCCAGGCCCTATTGGGTTGAACAATCTTCCTATGAAAATCTGCAATCCCCTGCTTGCAAACCCCCTGGCAATTTCAGTTCTGCATACCATAGAAATTCCATACCTTGAAGCTGGAAAAACTGATGCATCTTCTTTGATCGGCAGCTGGGTGGGGTTTCCATATTCTGAAGCTGAACCAATAACAAAAATTTTCATTTCTTGTGCACGACCTTGCGTTGCAGCAGCACCTTCCAAAATTGATAGGGTTGTTTTTATATTTCCGTCAATTAGTTTTTCCCATTCATCAGCACCTGGCGCTCCTGCAAAATGAAATATATAATTCGGTTTTGCTTTTTCTATAAATTCTTTGGTCTTGCTAAAATCAGTTAAATCAATTTTTTTATAATCAATATCTTTTCTAGCACCGCTCTGGCCCACTCCGATGATTTCCGCTTCCTTGCGCTCCCTTAGCAAAAATTCTATGAATGTACTTCCAATAAAGCCGCTTGCACCAGTGATAAGATATTTAGTCATGGAAATATCTCTCTGGATTCTTTTCAACTAAATTTTGGGCCAATTCATAATCGTCCGGTCTACCTATGTCAAGCCATTCGCATTTTTCCTTAAAGCAAATGACCTTTTCACCCTTGCCTTTTAGCCTGAGCATAAGGTCCGGCATTCCCAAAGGTTCGCCTTTTTTGATATATGAAACTGCATGTTTGTTTAGGATGTTTATTCCCATACTCACCAGGAAATCCATCTGCGGTTTCTCAACATAGTCCTCCAAAGAAGAATTCTTGCCTATTTTTATTACTCCATAATCGACCTTATGGATCCTTTGGTGAACTCCTATTGTTGCACTTGCCTTGTTCTCAAGATGATATCTGAACATTTTCGCATAGTCAAGAGTAGTTAGTATGTCACCGTTCATAACAAGGAAATCCTCTTCCAAACCATCAATAATTGATAGTGCGCCAGCGGTATTCAGTGGTTTTTCTTCCCTTACATAACTAACTTCAACACCCAATTTTTTACCATTACCAAAATAAGCCTCTATAAGTTCTGCAAGATGCCCTGTTGATATCACTATCTTCCCAAAGCCAGCATTCCGAAGTTGCCTTATCACTATTTCCATTATTGGCTTTTGACCAACTGGCACTAGCGGTTTTGGAAATGATGCAGTATATGGCCGTAACCGTGTTCCTTTTCCCCCAGCTAAAATTATTGCCTGCATGCTTGCTGCCCCCCTACTTCAGAGGTTATATATGTCCGTTTTATACCTTCCGATATTGTTTTTTATATAGTCAACTGTTTCGCCTAGCCCTTGCTCAAAAGAGACCTGCGGCTTCCATCCAGTAAGTTCCTTGATTTTTTTATTTGAACATATGAGCTTCATAACCTCGCTTTTTTCCGGTCGGATCCTCTTATTGTCTTTAACGATTTCTGCCTTGCTTTTGGTGATGCTTATCAAGCTATTCGCAATATCACCTATGGTATGGCCCTCTCCAGTACCGGAATTTACCACTATACCGACTGTTTTGCTTGACTCTGCCACTGCAACAAATGCTTTGGCAGTATCTTTAACATAGGTAAAGTCCCTTACCGGAATTAATGAACCAAGATTTAGTTTTCCTTCTGCTCCTCCGGCTTTTCCTCCTCTTTCTGAAAACAGCTGTGATATGATTGTAGGAATTACTGCCCTTGCCGATTGCCTTGGTCCAAATGTGTTAAATGGTCTCAGAGTTGCAATCGGGAGCCCAAATGACAAATAATAACTTTCAGCAATCTTATCAGCGCCGATCTTGCTAGCTGAATAAGGTGATTGGCCCTGCAATGGATGAGATTCATCAATTGGTACATATTGTGCAGTCCCATAGACTTCGCTAGTTGAGGTATGTACTATCTTCTTTACCCCTTCTTCCAAAGAGGCCTGCATGACATTTAAGGTTCCATTAACATTGGTGTCAACAAAATCTTTTGGCGCAATATAAGAATAAGGAATGGCAATGAGTGCAGCCAAGTGGAATACATAGTCGCATTCCTTAACTGCTTTTCTCATAAAGAATGGATCCCGCACATCTCCTGCAATTACTTCCATTTTATCTACTGTTTTCTTGTCCACTAGTTCGAGGTTTCCCCAGTAATTGCTTGAATTATAATGGATCATTGCCCGGACATCTGCACCTAATGATACTAATTCTTCACAAAGATGGCTTCCTATAAATCCGCCAGCACCAGTAACTAAGACCTTTTTTGATTTCCAATCCATGTCCTTTATCTGTTTGTGAACCTTTTAATTCACTTTCTTCATCATCTAGCTCATGCTTAGAGATAAAAATATCGTTTTTGGCGGCCTATTTGATCCTAGATCCCCAATTTATTCCCCTATGAATGTGCTGCGCTGGAACGCCCTTTCAAAAAAACTTGATTCAGTTGAAATAGATGAGCATCAGGAAATTGACTTCCTATTCACTGTTGATGTCGAATACGATTATGGTTCAGCAGGATCCGGTCAAACACTTTACTCTGCACCTTATTTAGATAAAGCAAGGGATTTTTTTGCAAAAAACAAAATCAGCCCTACGTTATTTGTTCAAGGGGACCTCATAGCATCCTTGGCACCTTCGCTAAAGCGCTTAGAAAGTGATGGAATTGATCTCGAAGTTGGGCTTCATGGCTATGCTCATGAAAATTGGGGCCGTGCCTGGTTTACCCAAGGCCCAGTTCCAAACTCTGCTCAGCGCCGCGAACTTTTAAATAAGTCTCTTGACGCTTTTGAGCGGGCAAAAATTGAACCTCCAAAATCTTTCCGCGCGCCAAATATGGTAGCAGATAACCAAACCCTCTCGTTACTCCAAGAGTATGGTTTTAGTACTGATTCTTCCCCTCCTTCTTATACTGGAACTGCCTCATTAGTGACTAAATGGCAAAATCTTATTCAGATACCAGTTACTACCGATCCTATGCCGTTTTTTAGCAAATTCGCTATTGCGCACTATAATGTTTTCAACACTTACAACGTTGTATTGAGAGATCTCAAAACCGATATTGTTGCTGCTGCAACGAGAGTTGCAAAATTACAAATCCTAAATGGCCAAAAACCGTTCATTGTTTTTCTTAGCCACCCCTGGGAGTTTTTTGAGTGTAGTGAGGATTTGGGAAATGAGTTTACCTATTCATCAGCCAATAATTTTAGCAAAATAGAAGGTGCTTTATCCGAGTTAAAAAAATCATTTCGCATGAATTTTATGACAATGAAAAATTTTGCAAAAAATTTACGCAATTAAGGTGGCTTTGATAGTTAGCCTATAGTGACATCTGAGGTTTGGTATGGACAAATACTTCAAAACAAAAGAAGGAATTGAAGAATACGATAAGCAAGAGGCAACTAATGTCCGTTATAATCACGACTTACTTGGCCTATGCGGATTATCTAAAATTCCTACTAATGGTGCCAAAGTTCTCGATATTGGCTGTGGTTTTGGTTTGATGCTCAAGTCCCTGTACGATATGGGTGCCGATTGTTATGGCGCAGATATTTCAGAATTGGCAATAAGGACCTGCAGGCAACGATTTCCTATGTTGAACTGCAAAGTGTGTGACTTTAGTGAAACTATACGTTTTGAGGAAAAATTTAACCTCATGATATCTTTCGGCACATTTGGTTTAATAACAAAAGATAAACACAAAAAATTGATAGATAATATCTTATCCGCACTTTCTCCAAATGGGATATTTTTCGCAACTGCTCCAAATGCCAATAGACCTTTTTTCATGGATGTGCGAAAGCGTCGCTCAGATTCTTATAACAATGCAAGAACCGAGCAAGAATGGAAAGATTTACTTTTAGAATCAGGCTTTAGTGATGTCGAGGTTTTTAGTGTTCTTAGATTACCGAAGTCCCAGAACCTTTTTGGCAAAAACTTATTTATTCGGATTGGCCTTGGGGATCCAATAGTGCTATGCGGCCGTAAAAAGGATGACTCTTCTATTGTTTAATTAGCAATTCTAAACCTGTTTTCAATTATTTTTATTATAAGATCAACTACTCTTTCCGAAGATTTTCCATCAAGTCTAAAAAGTTGTTCCTTCACAAACTCATTCCTTTTTTTTGCCAAGCTATCCCTAAGCTCATTGTCATAAAGGATTCGATTTAGGCAGGTTTCCACCTGCTCCTCATTATTAATGAGAAACGCAACCCCATCTGTTATATAAATATCTGGATATGGTTCACTAACTGACCTAGACGTTAAGTTAATTATTGCAACATTTTTACCAATTGCCATGGCCTCTAGTGCTGATGTTGAAACATCAGTTATCAGGATATCGCATAATTGAAGCAGGTCTGTAGTATCCACGATGCCCCCATCGAAAATCTTTTTTCCGTCCACAAATTTTTCCATGAATTTAGGCTCTCTTCCCTGGTGAAAGGGATGTATTTTTATAATTAACTGGACTTCATCCATATTATTTACTGCATTGCATACTTGTTTGATGGTGTTCTCAAATTCATCTCTAGTCCACAACCTTGCACCTATCATATCTGATGCTGCAAAAAATATTGTCTTTTTCTCAGGATCTGCCTTAAGCGACTGAAATATCCTATTTTTATCTATCTGCTGTTTTAACACAAAATCAATGGAAGGTGATCCGGTAACTATGATCTTTTCTGGTGGGCTGCCCCTCTCTATGAGCTGATTTCTTGCATATTCTCCCCAAACTGCAATGTAATCCGAATAGCAGCCATAATCCGACAATTTTGGGCCTTTACTTCTTTTCAGTTTAGCTAGAATCCGACCCAAAAGAAATTTTGGTGTATATGTTTTGAAAAGATCCATGGCATATCCAATATCAAGCGGCTTTTTTACTGTCTTAAATGAAAGAGTGCCATCCTGTATGAGGAGTACTGGTATCCCAATTTTTTTTGATTCAACAGCAAATATGTAAGGTGTTATGTCTGTGTCATTGCCTAATATGATGAGGCTCGGATTCTGTTCTTTTATCATATTTCTAACGCTTTGGTTAGTTATGCTTTCAATGGCTATGAAGTCAACCTTGGAGCTTTTTATTGACTCCATTGTGAAAGTTTGCCTAAATTTATCGATATTTATTGTGGTGTGGGTGAAACCATCAGGGAGTTTGTTCATTATCTGAAGGAACTTTTTGAATTGGTTAAGTGAACTTGGAATAAAAAGTATTTTTGGCATTATTTTTCTGTTCCGTTTATATTAATAATGGTTTCAGATTTTATGATGAGCGCCACGATCCTTGCCATTGGTGTGGATATAGAACTTGTTGAAAGATTTGCAAAAAAACTTGGTGATAAGGTTTTTTTAAAAAAAATCTTTACCCGCAATGAACTCAAATACTGCCTAAAAAAGATAACTCCTGAACATCATCTGGCTGTACGTTATGCTGCCAAGGAGGCGGTTTTCAAAGCCCTTTATACGGCCCTTAAGTCAAATCCTCGAATAACCCTTAAAGATATAGAAGTGCTGATAAACTTTGGTGGATTTCCTTCAATTTATATAAAAAAAATAAAAAAAGAGCAGTTCAAAAAGATGCAGGTGCATATTAGCTTATCGCATTCTGATTCTAATGCGATCGCATTTGCAGTCATAGAACGCCCTTAGAACGGTTCTAGCAAGTTGATCATATGAAAAAGCACAATATAATGGAGATAACCCTTAGGGATGGTAGTTATGTTATAAACTTTTCATTCACCTCTGCTGATACTGCATTTGTTTGCAAGGAACTGGAAGAAATAGGGTTTGAATATATTGAAATTGGCCATGGTGTCGGGTTAAATGCTACTAATAAAGGTTATGGACAGGCAGCAGCAACTGATGAGGAACATATGGTCGCTGCAGAAGGCGCCTTAAGGAAAGCGAAATATGGGATGTTCTGCATACCCGGCATAGCAAGACTTGAAGATATTGATCTGGCAGCAAAACATAATATGGGATTTATACGAATTGGAACGAACGTTACTGAAGTACAAAAATCCGAAGAGTTCATTAAAAGGGCAAAAGATTACGGGATGTTTGTAGCCGCCAACTATATGAAATCATATGTTTCTTCACCAGAACAATTCGCTCAAAATGTGCTGCTTTCGGAGAAATACGGGGCAGATATGGTTTATATTGTTGATTCTGCTGGAGGAATGTTTCCTAGTGATGTGCGACGTTATTTCGAATCTATAAGAAAAGCATCAAATATCGATATAGGTTTTCATGGCCATGATAATTTAGGTATGTCCATATCCAATAGTGTCGAAGCATTTGAGCTTGGAGCGTTATTTGTTGATTCTTCCATGCAAGGACTGGGTAGAAGCTCTGGAAATGCATGTAGTGAGGTACTTGTGGCGGCTCTGAAAAAGAGGGGGCATGAAATCAATGTAGATCTCAGGCGGCTCTTTGAACTCGGTCAGAATTTTGTACAACCTTTGCTAAGCAGCAACGGAAAGATGCCTCTTGATATCATATCAGGCTACTCCGATTTTCATTCCAGCTATATGCCTGCTATACAGAAATGTTCGGCCAAATACAGAATAGATCCGATTTTGCTAATTTTAGAGTGGACTAAGATAGATAAGGTCAACCTGGATCAGAAATTACTTGAAGACGTTGCACAGCAAATAAAAAAAGAAGAGAAAATTTATCTCACAAAATATGGCTTTGAGCGCTATGTAGGCGGTGAGCAAGATGAGCGCAAGATCTGATACTGCCGAATACATAAAAAATCTTTTCAAAGAAAACTGGAAAGAAAAATTCATGTTTGATGGGCTTAACGATTCTTCACTTACCTATGAGGAATTTTTTGGACTTGCAATAAGTTTTAGGGATCAGTTGAAAAAAAACGGTATAACTAAGGATGATATTGTGTGCACTTTGGTTCATAACTCTGTGGAACTTAGCGCATTTTATCTTGCGTCCCTAATTTTAGGATCAGTGGCTGCACCTATAGACCCAACAAAAGGGAAAGAAGAAATAACCGACACCTTGGGCCAAGTTAAGTATGAGAAAATAATCTCCGAACTTTCCGATTTGCCAATTTTGTTTGCTTCAGACCAAGTAATTAACTTTGATCCTGTGCGGAAATCTCTCCAGAAAAAGAGCGCTGTGAATTTAAGCGAGCTTTCTATTTTTGATGGACTAGATTATGACAAGCTATTTTTGATTACATTTACTTCAGGTTCAACAGGTGTTCCGAAAGGAGTTATGCATTCATTCAATAATCTTTTCCACACCTCGCTTGCTTTTAAGAGCAGATTTAATTTCGGAAAAAATAATATTTTCTACCATAATTTCTCAATGAGCTATATGGCAGGAATACTCAATCTTTTTTTCCTCCCATTTATTTCAGGAAGTTCGGTGGTGCTGGGTGAACGATTCAATGTGGCTGCCGTTATGCATTTTTGGAAAATCCCAATTAAATATTCTGCAAATACGTTCTGGCTCAGTCCAACCATTATAGCACTTTTACTTAAGCTAGACCGAAGTACTGAAGGAATTGATTATGCAAAAAATCGAAACATCATTGCATGTGTAGGCACTGCGCCATTACCGAGCCACCTAAAAATCTCATTTGAGGCTAAATATAAGATACCCTTATATGAAAGCTATGGCCTTTCAGAAACCTTGTTTGTTAGTAGTAATTATCCCGGCCATGATCGACCCGATGCCGTAGGGCCTCTTCTCCAAGGCGTAAAATTGGACTTTCTTACCGATCAAGAGATCCTTATCACAGTCCCATGGATGTTCTTAGGATATACTAATATGAGTACAGAAAAATTTTTTCATGATGAAAAATACCTCTCTGGTGACCTAGGGGTGTTTGAAAATGACGGTTTCGTTAAGATTACTGGCAGGAAAAAAGACCTCATAATCCGAGGAGGGTTCAATATAAGCCCTAAACGGATTGAAGACTTTATCTATAAGCTTGATATTTTTGATGAAGTCGTAATCGTAGGTCTTCCCGACCCGATCCTAGGGGAAAAAGTTGTTTGTGTATTTTCACCAAAAGGTGAGCACAATGAACGCCTTCTTAAGGTTCTTAATAGTGAACTGGTTCAAAAACTTGGCAGCGACTACCAAATAAACCAATTTCTTATGCTGAAAGAAATACCTAAAAATACAAATGGGAAAACTGACAAACCAAAAATTAGAAAACTTTGTGCGGAGAGATTGAATGTTCCTTCAAATTGATCATATCGCTTTTTCTTCTGCCAAAAATGATGAAGCAGTAAAACTATTCGAAACCCTAGGATATTCGAAACGCTTTTCCTCTAATAATGTTCCAAATCCAGCAATCAAGAGAAAACTTGTTAGCCACTTTACTCCTACTCATGATTTAGTTCTGATGGATCATCCCAATAGTATAAGTATAGAGTTTATCGATTACGGCTACGCCGGGAAATTACCTGGCTATGTGCTTCCAATATTTGACGGCCTTCGTACTTATGAAGGTATTAATGAGTCCTCTGCTGGCAAATTCAAAAATACGACTTTGGCTCCAGGAACCTTGGACATACCAATATGTGTCACGGAAGATGCAACTGGCCTTGCCCTTAATAAGGCCATAATAAACACTTCAGATGTTTCTCTGAGTATGACCTTCTGGAAGTTTTTTGGTTTTAATCAAATACCTGATGATACCGGGCTAGTAGCCATGGAATTTCTTTCCATATTAAAAAAACAAAAATTTGTAATATATCTAAGGAAATCGGAACCAAAGTCAGGCTCCGGGCATTTTTCTCTTGATGATAATGGTTTTAATTGTATTGCGTTGATATCTAATTCGGCATCGAACGAACACCAAAAACTCTCGGCCAGTAAGGTAAAAGTTACGGAAATTGAATCGGTTTCTGTCAACGGGAAAGTATTAGACATATTTTTCGCTATCGGGCCAGGCGGAGAGATCGTTGAGGTCCTTTCCTTAGGAGGCGTATCTAAATGAGCTATAATTCCAATGCAGAATGGAATCGAGAGTATGACCAAAGGCAACAGATGGCTTTCCCCTCAGAGTATTTAGTCAGAATTTTCAAAGGAACCTACCCTCATCTTGATCTTGACAAAATATCGTACAAGTCAAAAAAATTATGTGATGTTGGGTGCGGTGATGGTAGGAATCTTGTCCTATTCAACCAACTTGGTTTTGAGCTTTATGGTACTGAGCTAACCCATGAAATAGTAACTAAAAGCACTGCTAATCTCAATTCAAAAGGCATAGCTGCAGATGTCCGTGTAGGTAAAAATGACCATTTGCCATTTGATGATGCTTTCTTTGACTACGCTATCTCCTGGAATGTTTGCTACTACATGGGAAACTCATTTGAATTCGAGAAGCACGTCCGTGAATTGCAACGAGTTCTTAAAAAAGGCGGATATCTGATACTTTCAATACCCAAAAAAACAAGTTTCATATATTCTGACAGTGAAGATATTAAATCCGGGTATAAACTTATTAAAAATGATTTTTTCAAAGTTAGAAATGGAGAGATACTGAAGATCTTTGAAGACGAAAAGGACATTGAAAAAGCATTTAGTCCTTATTTTGGTGATTTTGTTTTTGGCTCAATTCATGATAATTGTTTTGGCCTAAATTATCACTGGCATTTGGTCGTGTGCAAAAAAAGGTGAACCTTATGGAGGTTATTGATCTTACATATACTATCGAAGAAGGTATGCCCACTTTTGGAGCCCCCTGGCATCCACACGTTTCAATTAAACAGATTGGGCGTATAGCATTTGAAGGCCGTGAAACAAGAGAGGTTACTTTTGGGACCCACACTGGGACTCAAATCGATGCACCTCTGCATTTTATAAAAAATGGTAAATCAATAGACCAGATCGACCCAGTTAAACTTGTCGGACCAGTTGTTATTGTAGATTTATCTGATCTAGGCGAAAATGGGGTTGTAACTAAGGATCATCTGGTCAATATTAAATTCGAAAAGAAACTCCTATTCAAGTTTGGTTGGGGCAAACACTGGTATTCGAAGAAGTTCTACCAAAACTGGCCGTATTTTAGCAAGGAGGCAGCAGAATATCTTGTTTCAAAAAAAATCGAGCTTGTCGGTTTTGATACTCCTTCTCCTGATGATAGCCGAAGCAAGCTCTCAGGTGGTGAAGATGATTCACCAATACACAAGATTTTCCTTGCCAATGATGTTATTTTAGTAGAATATGTTGCAAATTTAGAGAAAGTTGTTGACTACTACGGATGGAATATTGTGGCCCTTCCCCTGAGAATAAAAGGCGCAGACGGTTCACCCGCACGCATTTGTCTTTACAGGTAGAAAAAATGGATATCCGTAATTGGCTTATTGAATGGTTTTTGAAGAATACCTCCCTGACAAGAAATCAAATAGAAACAAAAACTTCGGATAATTATTTTGATAAGGGTTGGATCGATTCTTTTAAGTTTATAAGCCTAGTAAGTGATATAGAGACAATATTTAATATTAATTTTCTGAATGATGATTTCCAAGACCGTAGTTTTTCTTCAATAGAGGGTCTTGCATTAATCATAAAAAGGCGTACAAATGGCTGAACCTGACTATTCTTATGGCGAGATTGTAGATGCACTTAGGGCAGTTGGTATTTCAGCTGGCAATGATATATTTATTCATAGCAATATCGGGTTTTTTGGTAAACTGGAGGAAGTGGCCTCGCCCCTGGATCATTATAATATTTTTAAAAAAGCGATATTTTCCGTCATCGGAAAAGACGGTACGCTGATTGTGCCAACCTTTTCCTATTCTTTTTGTAAGGGCGAATTTTTTGATCCTAAAAACACAAAAAGTGTCTGTGGTTTTTTCTCAGAAATGGTTCGTATGGATCCAGAAGCACAAAGATCAAATGATGCCAATTTTTCTATAGCTGCAATCGGAAAAAAGGCCTCTTATTTTGCCGAAGATCCACCAGAGCATTCGTTCGGGCCAGGGTCATTTTGGGATAAATTCCTCAAAGTCCAAGGAAAAATATGTAATTTTAATTTCGATTCCGGCTCAACATTTATACATTATGTAGAAAAAACCCTGAAAGTCCCATATCGCTATGATAAGGCCTTTCCAGGTACGATGCTAATTAACGGAAATAAAATAAACTGCCAGTTCTACCATTTTGTCTACGACTTAGATAAACCCAATAATGGTCCAAATTTCACAAAGTTCGATAGGATAACTAAAGACCGTTCTATTGCAAGAATTGCCAAACTTGGAAAAGGAACAATACTTTCAATATCTGCTCAGGATTGTTTTGATCTTGTAAAAGCAGAATTAGCAAAGGATCCTGCTCTTTTGATAAAAGGAACAAAAATTGAGTGATGTGTATGCCTGAAAAAGATCTAGGAAAAGAGATGTACGATTTTATGCACGAGCTTTATCCTATTTGTAGGAGTATTACTGGGAATGGAGTTCGCCAGACATTAAAAATAATCAAAAGTCATATTCCCATTGAAATTAGCGAAGTTTCTTCCGGTACAAAAGTTTTTGATTGGACCATTCCTAAAGAGTGGGATGTTTCTTCCGCATATATAAAAAATTCAAAAGGAGAAAAAATAGTTGATTTCAAAAATTCTAATCTCCACCTTCTCAATTATAGTATTCCAGTAAAAAAGAAGGTGTCCCTGGCAGAACTTAGAACGCACCTTCATTCATTACCTGATCAACCAGACGTTATACCTTATTTAACCTCATACTACAAGGAGGATTGGGGCTTTTGTATAACACACAGGAAATATCTGGAATTGAAAGAAGATACGTATGAAGTTTTTATTGATTCTAAACTTAGTTCCGGTTCAATGACTTACGGTGAACTCTATATAAAAGGCAAAACTGCAGAAGAAGTACTCTTTAGCTGTTACGTCTGCCACCCCTCGCTTTGCAATGATAATCTAAGCGGTGTGGTGCTACTCGTATTTCTGGCAAAGAGCCTACTAAAAAAGAAAAATTTGAAATACTCTTATCGTTTTATCTTCATACCAGAAACAATAGGTGCGATTGCCTGGCTTAGCATTAATGAAAAGAATGTGGGCAAAATCAAACATGGTCTTGTTGCAACGTGTGTTGGGGACCCTGGATGCTCTACTTATAAAAAAACTCGCCAAGCAAACGCAATCATAGATCAAGCAGTAGTAAAAGTACTTATCGATTCCGGCAAACCATACAAAATTTTAGATTTTTTCCCATCTGGAAGCGATGAACGGCAATTTTGTTCCCCTGGATTTAATTTGCCAATTGGATCCCTTATGAGAACTCCGTATGGTAATTTTCCCGAATATCACACCTCAGCAGATGATCTTAACTTTGTAAAACCTGACGCACTAATGGACTCATTATCAAAGTACCTGCAAACTGTTTATATTCTTGAAAATAATCTCAAATATGTTAATCGTAATCCAAAATGCGAGCCTCAACTAGGGAAGCGAGGTCTGTACAATCTAATAGGGGGGAGCAAGAGAAGCAAAATAAGTCAAACTGCCATGTTGTGGGTACTCAACTTTTCTGATGGGTCTAATAGCCTTCTGGACATATCAGTAAGGTCAAACATTGATTTTCCTTCGATAAAAGATGCCGCTGATGATCTGTACAAATCCGGTCTTCTCAAGGTTTCTTCATCTAACTGATCGGATTGATAATGCCCAAGAGTACCGAATCGACATATTCCCCATTAAATCTGAATTGGCTTTGGCGTCTTCCCTCCTCTTTGAAACCAACTTTTTTGAATGCGGCCATAGAACCTAAGTTATTTGCATAGCATCCAGCAGTTATCTTGTGCAGCTTTAATTCTTCGAATGCATACCTTACTAAAATGCCAATTGCTTCGGTTGCATATCCTTTTCCCCACTGATTTTTCTCTCCTATAAGGATTCCTAATTCTGCGCTTCTATGATGTCTATTTACTGGCCCAAGCTTGATATTGCCTATGTGCTGATTACCTTCCTTCACTACGATGGCAAGAAACAGGATGTCTGGGTTCTTCGAAATATTTTCTACAAATGTCCTGATGTTTTCAATACTATTATCTAAGAATCTACTTTCGAGAAATTTAGTGACTTGAGGATCATTCATCCAACTAGGGTAGTGGCCTTTGATATCCTCTGTATTAATGGGCCTCAGATATAAGAATTTGCCATTTATTCTGAGTTCTTTATCTGTTTTATTTAGCATCCCAAATCAATCCCCGGGTTTTTGAATCAATGCGAGAAAATCGGTCCACTTATTTCTAACATACGTTTCTACTAAGCACTTAAAAATCTACCGAAAACGAGATAACTATTCTTTCTGATATGCGTCCAACTCCTCAGGATTCCACCAACACGATCTAGTTCGTGGGCAAAAGAATTTCTCAGGAGCTAAATCGTGTTGCCAGTCTATCTGACGGGTGGTGTGCCCGGGCAGTTTAAAATGGACAAGCCGCCAAGAAGATATCCCTACTAGTTATAAAAGTTCCCAGCAAATATCTTCATTGAAATTGGGAAATCAATCTCCTAGGCATCTGTAAGGTACTTGGTGTTTACTTGATGATTACTATATGCGCTATATGTTAACTAAAAAGTGTGGTGATATCAATGGCCAAAGGACAAGACTTATGGAAAAAAGCAAAAAAACTCATACCTGGAGGTTCTCAACTCCTATCAAAAAGATCTGAAATGTTCCTTCCAGATCAATGGCCATCTTATTATTCCAAGGCAAAAGGGACAAAAATCTGGGATTTGGACGGGATTGAGTATACTGATATGTGCATAATGGGGATAGGGAGTTGCATCCTTGGCTATGCAGATCCTGATGTTGATCGTGCTGTAAAAACTAGGATAGACAATGCCAATATGGCCACATTTAACTGCCCTGAGGAAGTTGAACTTGCCGAAAAGCTTATTTCACTCAACCCCTGGGCAGGTAAAGTTCGCTATGCAAGGACCGGTGGCGAAAGCATGGCTATTGCAGTGAGAATTGCGCGAGCTTATGCTAAAAGAGAAAAACTTGCTTTTTGCGGTTACCATGGCTGGCATGATTGGTATCTTTCAACCAATCTAAAAGATCCAAACGGGCTTAATGATCACCTACTAAAAGGTTTAGATCCTGGTGGAGTTCCACGCGAACTGAGTGGAACTGCCTTGCCCTTCCACTATAATCAAATATCCGAGCTGGAAAGTCTCGTAGAAAAACACAATGATCTTGGTGTTATCGTTGTGGAGGCCATCAGGAGCAAAAAACCCGAAAATAATTTTCTTAACAAGGTCAGAAAAATTGCAGATGAAACAAATGCAGTACTTATCTTTGATGAAATTTCATCGGGTTTTAGGAGTTCGGTCGGTGGTGAATACCCAAAATTTGGGGTTAAGCCTGATCTGGTTGTTTTTGCTAAGGCAATGAGCAATGGCTATCCCATGGGGGCAGTGGTTGGAAAAGATGAAGTTATGGATGCTGCCCAAGAAAGCTTCATAAGCAGTACTTACTGGACAGAAGGTGTTGGTCCAACTGCGGCCCTTGCAACAATAAAAAAAATGGAGGAAAAAAATGTCCCAAAACATATTGTTGAAACTGGCAATGCAATGGGCGCACTTTGGGAAAAACTTGGCAAAGAAAATAATGTTGCTATGCACGTGGACTATGGTTTTCCACCTATAATGCATTTTGATTTTGAATATGGTGAAAAAAATCTTGCAGTTATGACTCTTTTTACTCAGGAAATGCTTAAACGAGGTTTCCTTGCCACTGGAGGTTTCTATGTTTCTTATGCACATAGTAAAGATGACCTACATAGATATGGAGAATCTTGCAATGAAGTTTTCAAGTTAATTGCAAGTGCAGCAAAAGAAGGCCGGGTGGAAAAACTTTTGAACGGCCCGGTTAAACATAGCGGCTTCCAGAGACTAACTGACTAGGTGATAATTCTGCAGGATAAAAAATCAAAAACGATAATCATAATCCAGGCAAGGATGAGTTCAACCCGTCTTCCAGGCAAATCGCTGATGGATATCTGCGGCAAACCTCTAATTTGGCATGTGCTACAGCGTGCACTTAAGTCAATTGAATCTAACGAGGTTGTCCTTGCAACTACTACTGAGTCAAGTGATGACCCGCTTTATCAGTTTGCACTAAAAAATGGCTTCAACTGCTTTAGGGGGCTCCTTGATGACGTTTTAGATAGGTACTACCAAACAGCCAAAGCCAACGACGCTAATATCGTGGTGCGTATAACTGGAGACTGCCCGCTCGTAGATCCACAACTTATAGATGAAATGGTACGTCTTTTCAAAAAATCCGAACTAGACTATGTAAGTAACGGAAAACAACCCTGGATGGACGGTTTTGATGTAGAAGTGTTTAGTTTTCATGCACTTGAAATTGCTTGGAAAAACGCCACTTTGGCATCTGAAAGAGAACATGTGACCCCGTATATAAGAAAAATGGCTGACGCACAAGAGAAATCCTTCTACACTGATACTGATCCCTGGTTTGCTGATAAGCAAATGAGCGTCGATCGGCCAAATGATCTTGAACTAATTAGGCAAATATATGCATTTATGTTTCAAAACAACCGGGATCATAATTTCACTTATCAGGATGTAAAAGCCCTGTTAATTGCCCATCCAAAACTTTCGGAAATCAATAAAGGTGCAATTATCAACGAAGGGTATACCAAATCTCTTAAGGAAGATAAGAAAGTAAAATAACTAGAGAGAAATGGTTTTTCCTTTTTCAGACGCTTGTTTTGCTGCAATAGCCAGGTTGAGAGATTCCATGCCTTCCTCAGCGCTAACCAAAGGCCCTTTCTTTTCTTTTACCGCGCGAAAAAAATCCTCGGTTTCGCGTATGTAAGTATTGTTGTGGTCATCAGTTACATCAAATTCCTGTTTTTGCTTAGATTCTGCAGTGTAAAGTGACACCTTTTGGCCAAAAACCAGTTCTATCGTGCCCTTTTCACCAACAATTTCGCAATCGCGTTTCGGATCCCTACGGATAAAATCAAGATGAATATTTGCTACCGCACCACTTTTGAATTCACATATGATATCTGCACTATCTTCCGTTTCTACCTCCAGCGAACTTACTTTTCGGGCTATGCATGTGACTCCTTTTGCCTCGCCCATGATCCATCGTATATAATCAATCTCATGCGAGGCATCAAGTATTATTCCCCCGCCAAGGCTCTTACTTGCAGTATATGATTTTCTATAGTCTTGCCAAGGCCTCCAATCAGGAAGATACTGCCCGACACTGACCCTGGCATGAAGTACCCTCCCAATGATTCCTGACTCTACGAGTTCCTTTACTTTAACCACACCCTTACTAAAGCGCAGATTGTATCCAACGGCTAGAACTAATTTTTTCTTCTTGGCCATTGCAATAAGGCCATTTATTCCTTCTAATGATGAAGAGACCGGTTTTTCTATGAACGTGTGTAATCCTGCCCCGATTGCCTCTTTTGCTATTTGGATGTGTGAATTCGGAGGCGTGCAGACCCAACACGCAGAAGCCTTTTCTAAAGTTATTGCATCCGAAAACTGTGGATATGTTTTGATCTTAAGATTCTCCTCCACCCATTTTCGGTATTCCGGATTTGTTTCGACTCCTATCGTCTCATAACCTAGAGAGATGAGATTGGTTATATGCCTACGACCAATCGATCCGCAACCAACAACCAGTATTTTCATACTATCACTCTATATCCAATTCATAGACGACATATCTCAATTGGAACTCGTTTTTCTCAAAAATCTTATTGGATCCAACATTCCCATGTTTCACTCGTCCAATTAATTTTTTTATGCCCCTGGCCTTTGCAATTTTTTTGATTTCCTTTATTGCATCACTTCCAATTCCTAAACCCTGGTGTTTGGGATCTATCATTATGTTCACTTCATATGCTTTCTCTTCCCTTTTATCCAATCTTAAAAGACCAACATCAATTCCATTATGGCTAATGATAAAATCATACTCCGCAGACTTTATTCTCTTGTGCCAGTAATCTAGATGCTCATTACGGCTTATTTCTTTTTGATTGAAGCTGTTTTTCCTAACTTGCGGCTCGTTCCGCCAATTCAATATCTTTTCGAAATCTTCTTCTCTAACTTGCCGTAGAAGGACCATCATTTCACCAGATTCCAATCCAAAGGAGTGCCCATTTCAATATCTGTAGCGGCTTTCTTGCCTAAGATCTGCTTCCAATATTTAGTTTCCAATCCATAAGCCGGTCTTATACAGCCAATATTTTCGCTGGTAATTTTTTCCCCGCACTTTATATCCTTAATTGCAAAAATGGATCGCCTAAGGTTCTTATTGTGCGCTTCGGCATCAGTTCTTGTTCCATATTTGGTCTTGCCCATCAGCTCCTCATTCCGTCTAATTTTTTGGACCATCACCGCAAATTCTTCTTTATCCAAAGAAAAGCGGTCATCTAAGATTTCTTCATCGTGTTTCAGCACTATGTGTTTTTCTATGATACACGCGCCCATTGCCGCTGCAAGAATTGGTGCATCTATCCCGCCCATATTATCTGAAAAGCCTGATGCAACATTGAATCTTTCTTTCAGGTCCAGCATGGTCCTTAAGTTACTGGATTCCTTATCTGCCTGTTCTTTGTATGAAGTGGTGCAATGCAATAATACGATTTCCCTTGCTCCGTTTTCCCTTAAGGTTTTTACTGAGAGCTCTATCTCCTCCACCGTTGCAAAACCGACTGACATGATGATTGGTTTTTTGGTTTTGGAGACCCGCTCTAACAAAGGCAGGAATGTAGATTCATATGCCGAAATCTTGTAGGCTGGAACGTCCAGCTTTTCCAAAAAATCGACCGCAGTAAGATCAAACGGAGTAGACAGAAACATTACTCCGAGCTCCTCTGCAATTTTTTTCAGTTTTGGTTGCCAGTCCCAGGGTGTGTATGCTTCTTTGTACAGATTGTAAAGGTTTTTTCCTTTCCAAGAATCCGGATTGTCACCTTCTCCAGCAACAAAAAACCATTTTTTATCCGAGTCAATTGTCATGGTGTCAGGTGTATATGTCTGAAGCTTAACTGCATCGGCACCCGCTTCCACTGCGGCCTTTATTATTTCTACTGCCTGGTCAAATTTCTGCTGGTGATTGCACGAAACTTCAGCAATAATAAAACAGGGATGGTCGCTTCCGATTTTTCTCGTGCCAATGGTAATTTCCTTGGCAATTCCGTTCCCACTCTCTTTCATGTTTTTGCCTCATCTATGCTTTCTTTTAATGCCTTAACAACTGTATCAATCTGCTCATCAGTTAAGCCATAATAGACCGGCAGGCTAAGTATTCTTGAAGATACTTCTTCAGTTACCGGATAATCGCTGTCTTTGAACCCAAAATTCTTCCTATAGTAACTGAATTTGTATGTTGGAATGTAGTGCACGTTCACTCCTATCCCGCGCTTGCGCATTTCATCGAATACTTTGTCCCTGCTTGCTTCTTTGGGTACGAGTACTGTATAAAGATGCCAAGCGTTTTCCCGATCGCTTGCCACAAACGGAATTTCGAGCCCACCTGTGCCGAGCGAGCTGATCTTTTTATTGTATTGATTTACGATGTCTTTTCTTCTTTTTAGGAATTTATCTATTTTTTTCATCTGCGATATCCCAAGTGCGCACTGGATGTCAGTTATTCTGTAGTTCCGGCCAAGTAGTACCATATCATACTTATAGCTTGTCCGCTCTGCAGGAGTTTTATCTATCCCATGATTTCGCAGAAGCCTCATTTTTTTGTAAAGTTCCTCACTGTTTGTTGTTATTGCTCCGCCTTCACCTGTTGTTATGTGCTTGACGGGATGAAAGGAAAATTCAGTTAAATCTGCAAATCCACCGACCAGCTTTCCTTTATATTTTGCACCAAGTGCATGTGCTGCATCTTCAATTATTTTCAAGTTCTTTTCCTTGGCAATTTCCTTTATTTCATCAATATCGCACGGCTGGCCCGAGTAATCAACATAAATAATTGCGTTGGTCTTGCTAGTGATTTTTTTTCTTATCTGTTTTGGATCAATATTGTATGTTTTTTTATCAATATCAGCAAATACCGGTTTGCATCCGTTGTATAGTATGCAGTTTGTGCTTGCAGCAAAAGAAAATGGAGTGGTAATTATTTCGCTTCCTTTCGGCAATTCCAAAGCGCCAACTGCAATGTCCAAAGCACTTGTGCCTGAATTTACCGCTACTGCATATTTTGCACCGGTAAATTCACATAGTACTTTTTCAAAATCAGAAACTTTGGGCCCTGTTGTAAGATAATCGCTTGTTAGAGCCTCTTCTACTGCCCGGAGGTCATCCTTATCTATCGATTGACGCCCATAGGGTATCATAACTACATCAGCCCGTCTTTTTCCAAAATGTTTTTCAGTTTCCCTTTGTCAAGCCACTCCTTGTTATTATCACTCGAATAAGTAAACTCGGGTGCTAGTTTTTTTCCTTCCTCTAATGCTAAAACCCAGAATTTGTGTTCAGGTTCTATCACAAAATGATCCACATATTCTCTTGCATGCGCTGCTTCATCAGCAGTAAGAAGTACTTCGTGAAGTTTTTCCCCTGGCCTGATACCTATTGTTTTTCTTATCGTATTTGGCGCCATTACATCTGCCAAATCCGTGATTTTCATGCTTGGTATTTTAGGCACAAATATCTCCCCGCCTTTCATATTTTTTATTCCATTGATTACTATCTGCACTCCCTGCTCAAGCGTTATCCAAAACCTGGTCATTCGTTCATCAGTTATCGTTATTTCACCTCTCTTTCTTTGCTCAAGAAATAAAGGTACCACACTGCCACTGCTGCCTAAAACGTTGCCATAGCGAACGCAGGCGAATTTTGTCTTATTGGCTCCGGTATACGCATTTCCCTGTACAAAGAGTTTTTCAGCCACAAGCTTGGTTGCACCATAAAGATTTACCGGCTGCGCGGCTTTGTCAGTACTAAGTGCGAGCACCTTTTCTACATTATTGTCTATTGCAGCATCAATGATATTAACTGCACCGTCTATGTTTGTTTTTACTGCCTCTATCGGGTTGTATTCGCACACCGGTACGTGTTTGAGGGCCGCTGCGTGTACGACAATATCTACCCCATTCATGGCCCTATATAACCTGTCCCTATCCCGTACATCACCAATGAAAAATCTTACTTTTGGATTATTTATCCTTCTTTCCATTTCAACCTGTTTCAGTTCGCCCCTCGAATAAATTCGAATTGCCTTGGGGTTGTATTCTTTGAGCAGTACCTGCGTAAATTTCTGGCCAAATGACCCCGTTCCCCCAGTAATAAGTATTGTCTTACCTTCAAACATCCTTTCCATTAGCTCACCAATCTCGAAGAATTTGATTACACTTGAGTATATGCTAGTAAATATTCCTAATTATAAACTTTAATGTTTTTTTGTTATATTGGAAATTGTATCCAATTTCCAATGCGGACAAAGTTTGTGAAACTTTGTCCTTGTATTGATATTTGTATAATTCCATTGACAGCGAATCGCTGTCAATTTTTGAAAACTTTCAGTTTTCTTTCAGTTTTCAATCCAATGCTGAAAAATTTTGCAAATTTTTCCTCATCTACTAGCCAGATCGCCCTCTCTGGGTAAGTCCAAAACACAACAAAATACCTACTAATTGAAGCACTCTCTTCCATAGCGATACACTTAAAAAGGTTTTTCTATTAAATTATAAATATTAGAAAAGTATGGTAAGTGATCTTATGGTTATTCAAACTCAACAAATTCAAAGAGATACGAGTCTAATTCACCCAAAAGAATCCTCACCCTCAGCATCCTGGAGAAAAAGATTTGGTCGAATGACTGGCCTTATGGAAGATTCACTCGGGTCTTTTTATTCTTCAATGGCAGATGTTTTTGGATTTCTTAACCCTCTCCGACTAGGGCGTGCTTTGGCTGCCGCATCAATTTTTATTGCCAACTGCACGTTCACAGTTGATGGGCTCCCCCCATTGGACAGCGGAGACTTCCAGAAGCCAGACCTCACACAAGTAGATAAGGACACAGAGCAGCCGGACTTAACAACTGATGATGCTGTGCCAAAAGAAGATGCTCAACCAGATGATGCGGAATTTGATGCAGCAACTCCTGATTTGATCCTGCTGCCAGACCTCAGTGCATTACTCCCAGATCTGTTAGCGCTTTTAAAGGATTTGCAGGAGATAGACTTAACCCCGACTCCTCAACCGGACTTAGCACAAAAATCTCCCGATTTAGTTCAAGCTTCTGATTTGGCCGGCAAGAAAGTATACTGCAATACCCTGACCCCTCAGCAGCAATCAGGTATAGTTTCAGCAATTCTCAATGCCAATGGGGTGATGGGGCAGGATAAATTTGATTACGCTTTATTCCAACAATTTGATCCAAAAATGAAAAGCGTCAGATTGGTTACTGGAGATTGTGCCAGCCAAAAACAAAATCCAGGGAAACCCGTATTTTTTTGGATTACTCCTCCAATTGACTTAAAGGGAATTACAACAATACGATCTGCTTATGACCCAAACAATCCTGTTTCAGCTATGATTTATGATTTGGACCCAAATGCCGTTCCGCTTTCAAGCGGGTACGAAGTATTTCCTTATTTCATTGATGGAACTAAACCGATCGGCCCTAACAAATCAAAATGCAATGCAACCTGCATGAATCAACCAGACGGGACGATGAAAATAACTAATCCTAATCCCCAACCAAACGTATTCGCACTGGTTTCTCTGGGAAGTTTTGGTCCAACCTATTCTGTAACCACAAAAGCCTCCTTCCAAGGCGCATCAATGAAATATGATGCATATGTTGGTTTTTTTGCACCTGGTGGCTCATATTCTATCTGGGGATACACTGGCCCAGCGGCTAAATTTATGGAACAATATAATGGGATGGGTATGGAACTTTCTGTCCAAGGAGGTGCAACTGATGGCAATTCCCATGTGTTTACTATTCGGCGCAATGCTCAAACAGCAGACTATTTATATGACGGTGGCCTCATTAAGACCCTCGCCGTCAGTTATCCAGTAGTTGCCCTTCCAATAATTTTACAGGTAACTACCGGGGCAATAACCGCAACATTACACTATCAGTTTGCAGAACCAACTGTTTCTCCTAAACCGACAACCATAGGCCCTACAGAAACCCTACAATGAACTGCCACCTGCCTCATCAGCTATTAATAAACATTTTTCTCTAAAATAGGTGTATGAATTTTGCTTTTAGGACTAATGCCAACTATGCTGTTGGTTCTGGCCATTTAAGGCGCTGCCTTACTCTGGCTTCTGCACTCAAAGAAACCGCACCTGATGCTAGCATATTCTTTTTCACTTCCGGTTCTGGCGACTACCAGAAACTCATCTCTGATGGCGGCTTTTCTGTTGTTGATCTGGGCTCATCGCTTTCCATTGAAGAAGACCTGGAAGAAACAATAGCAACAGTTTCAAAAAACAATATCGATATACTGATTGTAGATAACTACTCTATCAATGTAAATTATCTTAGGAACCTTAAGCCGCGGGTAAAGCTGCTAGTTGTTTTCGATGACCATATGCACATCAAGCAATACCCCTGCCATGTGCTGGTTAACCTCAACCTATATGGCCATCTTCTTGATTATTCCTGCGATAAAAATACCCGTCTTCTGCTAGGAACCGAATTTGTCCAACTACGACCAGAATTTGACCCTTATCAGGAGTTTAAACGCGAAAATCCGGATAAGGTCAAACATATTTTAGTGACTTTCGGCGGCAGCGATGTGAAAGGCGTAACGATTTTTGTGGTAAAAGCGCTTTCAAAACTTAAGCAGGATTTTCTAGCCTACATTGTTACTGGCACAAATTTCAAGCGGGGCGAAGACCTAGCTAAATTGGTCGGGCTGGATTCGCGTTTTATAGTTCTTCCTGAAGTTGGGGATATGGCGAAAAAAATAGAGAAAACCGACCTTGCAATTGCAAGCCCAAGCTCAATATTTTATGAGCTCGCCCTGCTCAAAACTCCCTGCATTCTTATCGGGTATGCAGATAACCAAAAGCTGATATTGGACTATGCGGGCAAAAATGGCCTTGCAGTTTCAGTGGGTGAAATCGGATCCATAAGCGAGGGCGAATTTTCCAGTACCATTAAGCGCTTAATTGAAAATAAGGAAGAGCGAGATAACCTCTCAAGGCGGCTTGAAGACCTTGTCGATGGCCTTGGCCGGTATCGTCTTGCGGAGGCTCTTCTAGAATCATACAACAATCAGAATAATCCGGCAAATTCCCAATCAGATGAAGAAAAAGGCGACCATCTGAGTGATCCTGAAGATGCTGCTCAGGAGGCACAATGATGAAACTGATAATCGCAACTCCTTTTCTTGAAACCTGCGGTGGCATGGAGAGGGTAGTGCTAAAAATTGCCGAGCATTTTGATGCCAGGATCGAATGCCTTAACTATAACCCTGAGAATACGTTCGAGGGATTCAAGAACCTGGAAGTTAACTCGAAACGGCAAAATAGCAAAAGCAAACTTCCTTTTGGAAAACGGCTTTTTGGCGCAATAGATGCAGGCAATTATTTTTACAACCTTAAACTAAACCCAACCGATTATGACATTATCAATGCTCATCAGACTCCTTCTGAGTGGATACGGAACAAAAATTCGCCAGTAATTTGGTATAATCACTCGCCCAATCGCGAAGCTTTCGACCTTTACGAGTGGAGAATGAAGCGCCGCAATATTTTGTCAAAAGTGATGTTCTGGGCATCGATCAAAGCTTACAAATATTTTGAATTTCGGACAGTTCCAAAAATTGAGTACGTATTCACAAACAGCAAAAACAGCCAGGCCAGGATAAAAAAATATCTCCACTTAGAATCGGAGATCCTCTATCCTGGCGTGGAATTTGAAAAGTTTTCCTGCAAGTCTTTTGACCAGTTTTTCTTTTACCCTGCAAGGATTGTCCCTGAAAAGGATCTGGAATTTGCAATTGAAGCATTTAAGAAATTTTTATCCGCCCACCCAAAAGGCAAAGATGGAAGATGGAAACTCATCATTTGCGGCAGCCTTTCAAAAAGGCCTGAGCATATTGCTTATTTCAATAAAGTAAGGGCAATGTGCCAGCAAATTGCAGGTGGTTCAATAATAATTGAAACCAACGTGAGCGAAGAGCGTCTCCACGAACTCTATGCGTGCTGTTATGCCGTGCTTTATACCCCTGTAAATGAAGACTATGGCCTGATTCCTGCTGAAGCCTCATCCTCATCCAAACCTTGTATTGCAAGAAATGAGGGTGGGCCCAAGGAAACGATAATAGATGGGGTGGATGGATTTTTGGTTAATTCTCCAGATGAGCTTTCCGAGCGCATGCAATTACTGGCTAAAGATCCCGAGCGTGCAGTTGCTATGGGCAAATCCGGGAGGAAAAAAGTTGAAAAGAACTTTACCTGGGATGTTTTCCTCAGCCGGTTTGATAAGAAAGCCAAAGAAATAATCGAAACACACAGTAATAAAAATACGTCCGCGATAAAAAAATAAATTACACGGTTCCTGATCTGGCTTGCTGTGCCAAATCACGTTAATTACTTGGTTGATTTATATGAGAATACTTGTTACTGGCGCACTTGGCTTTATTGGCTCAAACATCACCGAGCGCCTAATTAAAGACGGCCACGAAGTTCATGCAATTGACAATCTCCACACTGGAGATGAATCTAACCTTGCAAAGATACTGGATAAGGTTCATCTTTTTAAGGGAAATTCAGGCGATTTAGGAAAAATGAACCAAAAATTTGACGCAATAATCCACGAAGGGGTTTATTCCTCTTCCCCTATGTATAAATCTGATTCATCGCTTTTTTGGAAAGCAATTTCCGACTGGGTTTCCATACTCGACTATTCGAGAAAAAATGACTCCAAAGTAGTTTTTGCTTCTTCAAGCTCACTATATAACGGCAATAGGCCTCCGCATAAGGAGGACATGCAAATAAAGGTGAATGATTTTTATGCAGAAGCCAGATATTCAATGGAACGCCTGGCAACTCTGTACACTGATTTTTATGGACTGAGGGTTGTGGGATTGCGCTATTTCAGCATTTATGGGCCTCATGAAAAATCAAAAGGTAAATATGCAAATTTAATTTCCCAATTCCTTTGGGACCTGTTAGCCGGCAGGAGCCCTCTTATTTTTGGTGATGGGAGCCAGAGCAGGGATTTTACTTATGTTGATGATGTTGTGGAAGCCAACCTGTGCGCCTTAAACTACAATGGCTCAGGAATTTTCAATGTTGGCACTGGCAAATCCGCTTCACTCAAAGACGTAGTCGATATGCTAAATTCCCAGTTAGGGACAAAATTAGAGCCCATTTACGAAACAAACAAGATAAAAAATTACGTTGACCACACGCTTGCCGATACTTCTCTTGCAAAGAAAAAGCTCGGCTTTGCAGCCAAAGTGGATCTTCAGAGTGGCATTGAAAAGCTTATATCATACTATTCATAAATATTCTAGGTCAAATTATGGATGGCGAAGAGGAACTTTTAGGCTACTCAAAAGAAATTGCAAAAGGAAGCGTTTGGGGCTTAGTTGGAAGTATAAGTCTTAAATTGGTCTCGTTTCTTTATGCTATTTTAATAGCACGTGCAGCTTCACAAGGCGATGTTGGCATATTCTACCTTGCAATAAGCATAATCACTATTCCAAGTGTCATTGACGATCTTGGACTTCCTGGAGCCCTTGTCCGATATATCCCTTATTTCGCAGAAAGAAATGAAAAAGGAAAAATACGGGATCTTCTGAAAATGGGTTATACCTGCATATTTTTTTCCTCCCTCCTCCTGTTCGGCCTTCTCTTTTGGCAAGCAGATAACTTCGGTGCCATTTACCAAAATTCCCATTTGCCTTTTGCAATAAAAATTCTCTCCGTATTTCTCATTTTCAATAACCTGCTCAGCATGAATAGCAGCTTTTTCCAAAGCAGTGGCGATATCCGTTCTATGCAATCGGTACAAAACACCCAAAACGTCTTCAAGCTCATCCTCTCAGCCGCATTCTTTTATCTTTTTGGCGCATCCATTCTCACTCTTTCTGCCGCCTTCATACTGTCATTTTTAATTGCTATCCTGGCTTCGGTACCCTCGGTCATAAAGAAGTTTTCGTTACTGCCTTTGGATAAAAGTCAACTCACGAATAACGAATTCATAAGAGAAATAATCCCCTTTGGAATTACCCTTTCAGTGATAGGTTCACTCTGGAGCCTAATTTCTTCAGCTGATCGGCTGCTTCTTGGTTATTTGACCCCATCTGCAACAGCCGCAGAACTTGTTGCAGTATACTCTATTGCAACAACCTTTGCAGGGGTCCTTTCTATATTTCCTGCCTCAATTGGAAGCATTTTTCTTCCACTTATGTCACGTCTGGCAGCAAAAAATGACCTCAGTAAGATGCGTTCAATGATGGAAACTGCAAATCGCTGGGTCCTTCTTATTACTATCCCCGTTGCGGTTATGTTTATTGGCTTTTCCTCGCAGATGCTTGGCCAGTTTTATGGTCCGAGCTACGCGGGTGGGGGTGAAGTTATGGCTATTTTCACATTAGGGCTGCTCATAAGTGCCTTGGCGTATGTAGTTTCTATAGCCTTTGCAGCAATCCGCATGATTAAACTCGAATTTAAAATAACGGTTGTAGTTGCTATTGTCAATGTTCTGTTTAATTTTCTTCTAATTCCGATCTATGGGATGATTGGCTCTGCAGTTGCATCTGTAATAGGATTTTTGGTAATGGTTGTGCTCTTTAGCTACTATGGAAAAAAGACCTTTGGATTTACCTTCCCCTATGAATCATACAAGCTCATTTTAGCCGGGTTTGTCATGTTCTTTTTGGTTATGCTAATAAAGCCACTAATCGGTTCTGCATCCTTTGTATTGCCTCAGTTAACTGATGCTGCACTTAGTTCCTATGCTTCTAAAATACTTTATCTGCTCCTTATTGGCATTGTCTTCGCATTTGCTTCTCTGGTGTTTGTACTTTTCGCCATCCTTCTAAAATGCTTCAAAAAAGAAGACGTTTCAATACTGAAAAAAGGCCTAATTCGGTTGAAAATGCCGCTTTGGGTAGTTGATTTTTCGGAGAAAATTTTCTCTTTTGGCACAACCTAGCGGGCCTCAATCCCTTTTTTAAAACGTTTGATAGATCTTTCTTCTGAGTATTATGCTGGAAGATGTACTTTTTGGAAACCTATCAATGCCTGGCGAACTTATCCGGGTGGTCGTTGCCTTTTTGGGCGTTGCAGTTACTGCATATTATGACCTGTTCAATAAGAAAAATGTGCCGAATAATATCCTTTATGGGTTTCTTGCCATTGCCTTCTTAGTAAACCTCATCTTCTTCCAGTCTGATATATTCTGGTTTTCAATAGCACTTTCAGTACTATTTGGTATTATCGGTTTTGTGTTTTATAGGGCAGGCCAGCTTGGGGCCGCGGATATTTTTGTCATTTCGTCAATCGTGCTGCTCTTACCATTGCACCCAAGCTTTGTCGGCCTTTCATTCAACCTTCCTTTTATATTCTCAACATTTATTTTCTCAGGGGTAGTCTTTGCACTTTTTATCCTCCTGTCCTTTGGATGGAAACTCTACAAAATGGAAGAGGTTAAGCCAAAACTGATGTACGCTCTCCTCTTTATTCCCTACCTCCTCTTTGCCTACGTTTATATGAACTCGTTCCTTTTTTCAGCAGTTTATTTTGCACTAATAAGCGTGCTTTTATTTGCCACGATCTTTTTCCTCATATTCAAGGATGATATAAACAAAATGCTTTGTGAAGAGAGAACTATTCCCGAACTCGAGCCCGAGGATGTGCTTGCGCTTGAGCTTATGAACAAAGACATGATCGATCGGTACAAGCTCCCGAGGCTCATTACCCAAAAAGAGATCGAGCGGCTGCAAAAAACAAAGCTCGAAAAAGTTTCGGTCTACACCAACCTGCCGCCTTTTCTTCCGTTCTTGCTCATAGGGATGATCCTCTCGCTTGTATTTGCAAGGAGCCTTCTCTTGTTCTAAACTCCTCCCAAAAAGCCTGATGGCAGCTTGAATAACATTAAAAAGACTATTTTTGAGGTCTATCCTATGGATATTGATTTTGTTTTACTTATAAATTATGTGATCGCGTTCATTACTCTCTTCTCAGTGAATTTCTTCATTCTTCTTTATTTTAAGCACAAGGACAGCTACCTTACTCGTCCTGATGATAGTGGCATTCGACCCAAGGTTTCGATCGTTATTCCTGCCTACAATGAAGGTATGTACCTGGAGCAGTGCCTTCAGAGCGTCTTATCGCTTGATTATCCTAAGGAAAAACTCGAAATCATCATGGTTGATGATGGTTCTACTGATGATACCTGCAAGATCGCCAAAAATATCGCTGCGTCTGCGGAACAGAGTGGCTTTAACTTCCGGGTTTTCACAAAAGAAAATAAGGGCAAAGGGGCCGCGCTTAATTTTGGCATTGCAAAAATAAGCGGTGAATTTGTCGCGACAATGGATGCCGATTCTTACCTTTCCCCAAATGTTTTGCTAGAGATGCTTCCTTATTTTGAGGATAAGAACACCATGGCCGTTACCCCTGCAGTGAAGATTGCACCCACGCGCTCCTGGCTCAAGGAATTACAACGGGTCGAGTACCTGATGATCCTCTTTTCAAGAAAAATCCTCAGTTTTGTGGATTCTGTTCCTGTGACTCCCGGCCCATTCAGCTTGTTCAGAAGTTCCGTATTTAGTGTTGTCGGGGGGTTTGATGAAAAGAATCTTGTCGAAGATCAGGAAATCGCCCTCCGTATCCAGTCGCATAATTTCAAAATCCACAGTTCCCTTACTGCGGAAGTTTATACCGAGCCTCCGGCCGGAATCGGTGAATTACTAAAACAAAGGGTGAGGTGGCAAAGGGGCGGAGTCCGTAATTATTGGCATTATCGGAAAATGATAAAACCAGAATACGGGGACTTTGGCATGTATTTTATCCCGATGAACTTTATTGCACTTGCAGCATTCTTTACGATAATCGGCTTATTGCTTTACTCATTTTTCATAGCTCCTTATTATGTCCGCTATATCTGGGTGCAAACCTTGGGCATGAATATTGACCTATTCACCTTCCTGGTTATTTTTGTGGTCCTATCCACCACAATTTTCGTGTCAGTTGCAGTAAAAAGCTTCAAAGGCGAGAAGGTCAACCCCATTTATATTCTTTCTTTTGTAGCTTTCTACTGGTATCTTATGTTTGGTTATAATATTTTAATGCTCATAAAGGAACTAAGGCAGGAAGCTTTTTCCTGGTAAGCGTCAGGTAAATACTAGTAAATGATCGGTAACTGACTGATAGATGACTGATAAATGATCTGCGGTGATATCTTTGGAAAGAAAAATGTCCTGGTCAATATATGGAGTTGCATTGGCCCTATCTATTGTAATGTTTCTTTTAGGGATATATGTGGGTCAGATCGTCGACTCTTCCTCTAAAACCGATATCTCAAAGGACATTTCTGCTCTTTCACAGCAAATGGCTTCGGTTCAGCTTCTTCTTCTTGCTGATAGTACTCAAAACAATGCCTCTTCGGCAACCTCCTTTTGTCCGGTTTATCTTTCCCAACTAAGTGCAATTGACCATCAGGTTGAAGATGTTGGATACCGCCTTAGCTACCTTGAAGATGTTAAGCACCTTTATGATAATGATCTTAAAAAACAATATTTCCTTCTCGAAGCGCAGTCCTATTTTCTTTCAAAGAAGGTCAAAACCCTTTGCAATGAAAATTCGGTCTTGCTAATCAACTTTTATTCCAATTCAAACTGCGCCAAATGCAATGACCAGGGTGCTGAAATACTAAAGGCAAGGGATGAGCTTTTAGACAAAAAAGTAAAAGTTAAACTGTTCTCTTTTGACGGGGATCTTGGAAGCCCGGTTGCTGATGCGCTGAAAAATCAGTATGGAGTAACCAGCTACCCATCTATCGTAATAAACGATTCTCTCTATCCTGGATACTATGATAAAACTCAGCTTGAAAAACTGATCGCGGGTTCAAAATGATTGCCGATATCACTGTTGTTCCAAAATCCGGCAGATTTTCTATCTCCTTAAAGGACAATAAGGTCAAGGTTTTCCTAAGAAGCGCTGCTGAAAATAATAAGGCGAATTTGGAACTGGTTAAGGAACTGGAAAAGCGCCTGGAATGTGGTGTCCGGATTGTTTCCGGGCATAAATCCAAGCGCAAGAGGCTGGAATTTGACCTTTCTGAAGATACCTGGAACTTATTCGTCAGGAGTTTTCTTGAAAATAATGCCTCAGATTAAAAAATGTTTCCTGTATTTTTTCTATGGTGAAAAATTTATATGGCAGTGTTTGATCTTGCAATAATTGGTTGTGTCGGATTAGTCGTTATCGGTGGAATTCTTTACGTTGTTATGACCTATAATCGCCTTATTACCCTACGTAACCGCGTAAATAATGCCTGGGCTCAGATAGATGTCCAGCTCAAAAGGAGATACGACCTTATCCCGAACCTTGTTGAATCGGTTAAAGGTTATATGAAGCATGAAAAATCAATTCTTGAAAATGTTACAAAATATCGTGCGCAACTTGTGAGCGGTTCGGTAGAGGACCGGGCAAAGGCAAATAATATGCTCAGCCAGGCGCTTAAATCAATTTTTGCAGTTTCAGAAAACTATCCAAAACTTGCGGCTAATGAGAATTTCAAGGCCCTTCAGGATGAACTGATCGGGACAGAGAACAAGATTTCCTACATCCGGACGGCATACAATGATTCGGTCCTCGAGTATAATACCTCTTGCGACCAGTTTCCAAGCAGCATCTTTGCAAACATGTTTGGTTTTGCTAGAAACAAATACTTCGAAGTGGCAGAAGCTGAAAAGGCACCAGTGAAGGTCAAGTTCGATTAGTTTTGTTGATAAAATGGCGGACGAGCGGTTTAATCACATAAGCTTTTTCGATGCAATAGAATCCAACAAGCGCAATTCCATTATTTTTGTTTTTGCCATGCTGGTTCTTTTTTTATTTAGCCTAATCGCGTTTTCTTTCATTTTGGACCTTGACCCGTTGGTGATGATCATTATCGGCTGTTTCTTCTTTGCCATTTATGCCCTGATAATGTATTACACAGGGGATAAACTGGTACTCGGCCTTGGCGGTGCCAAAGAGGCAAAAAAAGAAGACTATCCGTTTCTTTATAATGTCGTTGAAGGCCTATCACTCGCAATGCAGATGCCAATGCCCAAGCTTTATATCGTAAATGACCCAAGCCCAAACGCATTTGCCACTGGCCGCGACCCGCAGCATTCTTCAGTTGCAGTGACTACTGGCTTACTTGCGATTATGAACCGCGAGGAACTCGAAGGGGTCCTTGCGCATGAGATTTCTCATATCGGCAATTATGATATTCGTTTTGCAATGGTTGCAATAATATTTGCCGGCGCAATTGCGCTCATGGGCGAGTTTGTCTGGCGTATGATGCGTTTTGGAATTGGCGGCGGGAGCAGCAGCAACCGCAAAGGAGGGGGCGGGATCCTGATCCTTATCGGCCTTGTTTTTATCATCCTTGCCCCGATTTTTGCAGAAATTATCCGTTTTGCCCTATCGCGCGAGCGTGAATCTCTGGCTGATGCGAATGGTGCAAGGATTACCCGCTATCCTGCTGGGCTTGCGAGCGCCCTTGAAAAAATAAAAAAAGCCGCTATTCCGACAAAAACAGCAAATGATACTACCGCGCCGCTTTATTTTAGCAACCCGTTTCCGGATAAGATCGGGTTCCTTTTCGCAACGCATCCGCAGATCGATGAGCGGATAAAAAGACTGAGGGCGATGTGAATGTCAAAAAACACAACCAAGAAGGCCACAAGAGAGATTTCCGAAATGTCCAGAAAGCATGGTTCGGATTCACAACGCGATGAAGAACTTAAATGGATGGATAAGTTACTCGAAAAGAGTGAGTTAACTGAAGAAGATGCAGAACGAATAGGGCACAAAATAAAAAACGAAATCAGCAAAAGATTCGAAAGGAAAATAAATAAAACTAATCATTGATGGCAATTTATTTGACCATAGCAAAAGCATTTAAATATCAGCGAGCTATGTATCTGATTATTTAATATCGGAATTCTATTGAGGTGTATTATGTACGGAGTATCCCCCCAGGCTTATGATCGGGCAATAACAGTATTTAGTCCAGATGGAAGATTGTTCCAGGTAGAATATGCAAAAGAAGCAGTGAAAAGAGGAGCAACTGCAGTTGGCATTGTAGCAAAAGACGGCGTTGCACTAGTTGCGTTTAAGGCAATCCACTCGAAATTGATCGTTCCGGAATCGCTCAAAAAAGTATTCCCAATCGATTCCCATATCTGTGTAACTGCAAGCGGGCTTATTGCTGATGTCCGAAGGCTTGTTGATACCGCGAGGGTAGATGCGCAAAAGCATCGTATAACCTATAATGAAGTCCCGACAGTTGATTCTATTTCAAGAAGTGTCTGCGATGTTATGCAGGCATATACACAATATGGCGGTATCCGTCCTTTTGGTGTTTCACTTCTTTTGGCCGGTGTTGACTCGCAAGGGCCAAAGCTCTTTGAGGCTGAGCCAAGCGGCGCTATGACTGCATACAAGGCTGACTCAATCGGTTCAAGCAAAAAAGAAGTTGATGAGATTCTGGAAAAAGGCTATAAGGACAGCATTACTCTTGAAGAGGCAATAAAACTGGCACTTGATGCTATTCGAGCAACCCATGAAGAGAAGCTGCAGCCTGAAAATATCGAAATCACCCACATTTCAACAAAAACAAAGAAATATGTGGCACTAAACGATAAGGAGATTTCGAAATATCTGAAGGGATAATATGGAAAAGCCGGCTAGTCAGATTCCAGCTGTCAAGCGCCTACAAACAATCTTAATTTTAATTGCAGTTGTTCTTTTCATTTTGTATGTTGCCGCCGCAAAGTATCAGTTCTACGATATTTACTTTTTAGCCCTCTTTTTACTTTTTTGCATTGTAGCACTAGCCATTCTTGTTCAAAAAAACAAAGAATCTTTGAATTACTGGTCAAGTATTATTAGCAAATTTGCAGATGAAAATAATTTCATTCTCACTTCTACTCAATTTACTCTTCCAATAATATCTAAAAGACGAGGCTTTGAAGTTAAGGTTTGGAAAGGACTCTATAAGCAAAGGGAGTTTCGCATTGGACTTTTCTCAGTTCTGCGCTCCATTAATCCTTATGAAAATTGGGAAGATTATCTTATTTTTGTGGAAAGCCCTAGAAAAGATAAGAAAATTGCGCCAAATGAACCAGAACTAGAATTTAGCGCTGTTTTTGCTAGTTCTTATTTCGGTGTCTCTGACTTTTCAAATGAAAAAATCTTATCAAAAATGGATCGGATCTGCCAGGTGCTTGATAGGCTGGAAAAAGAATAGTTATTTCCCAACAACCGTTCCGCTATGCTTTTTTCCTTCGATCGAGTTCTTTATATCATGCATATTCCGGCCATCTACAAAATGAGTCTCAATATTTGACCGTGCAATCAATTTGCATGCAAGCATATCAAACACAAAATGCGTTCCTGCAGTCCTTCCGTCGTTTTTGGCAGCAAGACTAATCAATTGATCATAAGTCATCTTATCGAATTTTTTTGCATTTTTGTTTTTCCTTGGATCGCGATTGTAAATACCGCTTACATTACTGATATTTACCAATCTTTTTGCTCCAATTGCTTCAGCGAGCAAAACTGCGTCCGTATCCGTAGTTATCCCTGGAATGGTTCCGCCCATAACAACTACCTTATTTGTTACCAGCTTTGCTTGGTCAAAATCAGTGAAAACCGTCTTGGAAACGTCCACTCCAGCACCCTTAAGTGCAGCAACCAGCAGCTGTGCGTTTTGTCTTGTAGAAACTATGCCGACATTATCCGCTTCGTATTCGCTTGCACCAAGTGTCCTGGCGGCATTTGCATAGGCCCTTGCCGTAGAGCCCCCACCGCTGACTAACCCAAATTCATTCTTGGATTCCTTAATCAGGTGAGCCATTTTCTTAAGAAAATCAAGATCCGGCTCGCCCTTAGGGTTTATCGAGCTTCCACCTATTGAAAGTACAATCTTCATGCTAAATGTTTTGCTTGCAGCTTTTTAACTTTAAGCCTTCAAAGGATAGCTATGGTTGATTTTGAAACGCTGAGCTGCTGTCTCCCACTCTTCTTTTTCGGGGGCGTGTTCTTCCTGCTTTCTGGTTTTATCAGGGTTATATATGATTACCAAAAAGGGCTAGTACTAACTTTAGGCAAATATTCAGGATTACGAAATAGTGGGCTTCAAGTAATTATTCCACTCTACCAGCAAATGAGTGTTGTTGATCTTCGAATACAAACAATCGATATACCGAAACAGGAAGTTCTTTCCAAGGATAATGTTAGCGTATTCATAAACGCGGTGGTATATTTCAAGATCGTCAATCCAGAGATTGCGATTTTCAATGTCCAGGATTACCGCTCTGCAGTCTATCAGCACGGCCAAACTGCAATAAGGGATGTTGTTGGAAGCAGGACGCTCGATCAACTGCTGACCGATAGCAAATCAATCGCTCAGTCTATTTCCGAGATAGTAGATAAGCATGCAAAGGAATGGGGCGTTGATATAATCGGGATAAAAATACAGGATATTGGCCTGCCTGGCACCATGAAAAAGGCAATGGCACGGCAGGCTCAGGCTGAGCGGGAAAAGCGGGCATCAATTATAATTTCTGAGGGAGAAAGCATGGCTGCTGAGAAACTTGCCGCAGCAGCGCAGATACTTAGCGCCTCTCCAGGCGCATTACACCTACGGACGTTGCAAATGATTTCAAGTGTGGCGGCTGATAAGACTAATATTATGAATTTCATACTGCCAATAGATGGCGTGCAGGTTTCTGACGATAAAAAGGCCGAGGATAAAAAGACCGATAATAAAACAATTGAGAGTAAAAAGAAGAAGTGATCACTATGTTTACGATAATCAACCAATATGAAAAAGGCGTCCGGTTCGTTTGGGGTAAATACAATTCAGTTGTGGGGCCAGGCTTTGCCTGGAACATACCATTTTACCATGATCTGCGCACCCTGGATATGCGTGTCAAGACCATCCCCATCCAGCCTCAGGAAGCAATAACCAAGGACAATGTACCAGTGAAAATATCCGCTGTTGTATATTACAAAATTATTGACCCATTAAAAGTGGTTATGGCAATTTTTGATTATAATTTTGCAATTGCCCAGTATGCCCAGACCGCAGTAAGGGATGTTGTCGGGAATAATGAGCTTGATTTTGTTTTGGCAGATCGGGATAAGATTGCAATTGAAATAGAAAAGCTTGTTGATGAAGAGACTAAGGATTGGGGCGTGGATGTTTCTGCAATAAAGCTTCAGGACATTGAACTTCCTGAAGATATGAAACGCGCTATGGCCAAGCAGGCAGAAGCAGAGCGGGAAAAACGCGCAACAATAATTTTAAGTGAAGGGGAATTCCAATCTGCCCAGAACTACTCAGATGCTGCAAAGAAATTATCTGCAATATCCGGAGCCCTGCACCTACGGACCTTACAAACTCTTGCAACTAATGTTTCTTCTGAGGATTCCCCAACCCACCTCTGGCTTCTTCCTACCCAGATAATGAAATTCTTCGAAAGTTTTGGTTTTACTAAAAAGTGAATTAAAAAGTGAATGATGCTGAAAGGTGAATAAAACCCATGGCACTTAACCTCGGAATAAAAGATATTGAAAAAAAACTGTTTGAAGATGAAAAAAATCTCGATACCGTAATGGCAGAGAACCGCAAAATTGTCCGTTGTTGCTCCAATGCGATCAAAGCAATGCATTCCCACGACCTGGTTGAGGGTAAAAAAAGTCTTAAGGAAGCCAAGGAAGGGCTTGATAAACTTGTAAAGCTCCAGGAAGATTTTCCAGCTCATTTAGATCATGTTTTTCAGGAATATTCAGAAGCATGCATAGTTCTTAGTGTAATTGAGCAAAAGAAAATTCCTGGCTATAAGGAACTTAAGGTTCCTGCAATCCCATATATTCTTGGACTCCTTGACTCTATTGGCGAACTGAAAAGGGAAATGTACGAATCACTCAGGAAAAATAAACGGAAAGAGGCTGAAAAATACTTTGAACTTATGGAAGCAATATATGATGAATTGCTTCCGCTGCGTTTCTCCAACTCGGTGCTGCCTGATTTCCGTAGAAAGCAAGATGTTGGCAGGATACAAATAGAGCAAGCTAGAGGGGAACTTTTGTAGATATGTGATTAAATGAAACTAGTCATTATCAATCACGCTCTTGAGCGCATGACTCGCTATCTGATAAGAGAAGATTTGTTGTTATCCTGTTTGGAAAATCCAGATAAGATTTCCGATAGTTATGGAGATCGTAAAATCTTCCAGAAGAAAATAAACGGTTATGTGCTTCGAGTTATTGTAGAGGAAAAAGAAGGAATAAAAACTGTAATAACCCTATATAAGGCCAAGAGTGAGCGCTATGAAATATGAATATGATCCACAATCCGACATTCTTCTGATAAAATTAGGAACTGAAAAGCCTGATTTTGCAGAGCAAAAAGAGAATATCATAACCCATTATGCCAAAAATGGAAAGCCAATTGAGATAGAAATTCTCGATGCAAGTAAAACCGCCTTAGATATACTCAATGTTATAATGAAAAGTAAAAGACTCGTGTCTCCTGCATAAGCTGATTTTCAGAAGAAAGCAAGATGTCGGAAGGATACAAATAGAGCAGGCAAGAGGAGAATTACTGTAATCTGCCGCTGTTTATGATTTTTCTACGGCTTCTTTTATTGGTATTAGTGAATCTGTCAATAGTTTTTCGAACATTGCCTCATCGGTACTCTGTGCAGCAACCGATCTGACTAATTCTAAAAATCCGCTTTCGCCACCAACTTTTTGATATGCTAGTTCAAGCTTTCTTACACGTTCAGTGTGCGTTCTTTCCATGGAAGGTTGAAGCAATTTCTTATATAAGTCGGTGAATGTAAGTTGAATCTTCTCAGCATCAGTTAATATTCTTCCTTCATCAAAGCTAATCTGCAACATCAACCTTTCATCTATTTCTAATGATGGGGGAGCATCATCTAAGAGTCTTGCGTCAAATCCCATAGCCGCTACCTTTGGTACTATGGCACCATGAACTGCTCCATATCTTACGAATACCCTTATTTCTTTTATCAAATGTATGTTAAGAACAAGTTCTGGAAGCTCCATAAGCATCATTTCAAAGCCGTTGATGATTCGACTGTTTCTCTCAATAACCAGACTTTGGGTGTAATCGCGAAGTGTGGTCTCATTTAAATGTAATACTTCAGTTATTTTTCCTTCGAATAAATATTTTATTATTTGAGGATCTGTCGTCAAAGCTTTCCTAAAGGCTCTTCCATGGGTAACTATTTGTGCAGGAGAGTACCCTTCGACAAAATATATTGTCTTTTGGATTCCTTGGCTAAGAACTGCATCTTCCTCAACAACAAATTCCCTTATGGGAGACCCTTTATGTTGTTCACTAACATCTGCTAAGAACTTTCTTCTTTTACTTGGACTTCTACTAACCGCTTTATACGCAGCATTCCTAGCAATTGTTTCTTCAAGCCTTTCGCTTTCTCGCATATCTCCCTGTTCCTTGACATAAATCTGAGGCTTAAATGCATTGAATCTGGCCCTAAGGCTTGCAGCATCTTCTAAAGTAAGGTGTCTTCCAAAGTCGAATCGTATTTGGAACTGCTGCTTTGTTGGTTCAATAAGTCTCCTCATAATTTACCATTATATAAAACCGCATAAAAACCTATCTATAATTATTTATTTTGCCTGCTAATACTACTTTTATGGCCGGAATCAATAACCTCAAAAAACTCCTCAAAAACCTCTCACCTGTACTAGGAGAAGAAAAATATTTTATTGCTACAATAGAGCAGGAATATTTAGGCGGGTTGGTTGCTTATCTTAATTATATCAAAGCAATTTATCGTGAAAATGAAGGATTGACGCTGCTATTTACTGGAGAAATTGTAGATCATATGAGCCAAATGAGTTCCAAAGAAGTTCTTGGCCCCTTTGCCATAATAACTCTTAATATTCATTCTGATCTTCTTGCTGTTGGCATGAATGCAAAGGTTTCCGAAGTTTTGGCAAAAGAAAATATCCCGTGCAACGTGTTTTCTGCATATTACCATGATCATATTCTGGTTCCATGGGAAAGAAAAGAAGGAGCTGTTAGTTGCCTGAAAAAACTTTCTAAAAAGCCCTAGATTTCAATTTCCATTTTATTTCCATCAAGTACTTCTGTCCTTATTTGTCCGCCACAATTTTTCTCTATCAGTTTTCCAAGTTCTTCTGTTGCCTTTTCTATTTCTTCTTTTGTAGTTGGAGGGAGACCTTCCAGTACTAATATGCAGTTTTTTGTTTCTTCTGTTATTTTGGTTCTATCTGCTTCCCTCCAGTTCCATCTCCTGCAGATTGCGCCTATTTCATCTTTGTATATGACTTCCCCTTTTCTTGGAGGATGCGGTTCCTTTTCTCCAAGAAGTAATACTGGCAATTCATTTTCTCCTGCAAAAGTCAGAGTAATACTTCCTTTCATTTTATCTAGATCTTCCGCTCCAGCAGGAACTAAATGGGTTAATGATACGAGATTGTAGCAATCAACTAATTTGTTTATGTGGCGTGTTTCCCGACCGTTCAGTGTACCCAAACAAAGATTTTCTATTGATGATCTATTTTTCTTTGCTTCTCCACCAAATTTTGCATATGCATTTTTCCAACAAAGAATTTTAGGATTTTGGGCTAATGTTTCTAGGGTGAAATTTGATCTTACTCGATTCTCAATTTCTCTTATTGAAGTCATAACTAACTCCGAGTTGCCCTGATTTTCCATCCCGTTGACTACAATTAGTCCTATTGTCAAACCAGAAAAAGTTTGAAAGATTTTTTCGTCAATGCTGAATTTCATAGGTTCCTCTTTGTGATTTATGATTATGCTCTTTTCCACACCGATCTTCCACCATGTGCTACCTTAAATTTTTCCTGGCTTCCATAGCTTCCATAAACTGGCAACTCTGGTTTTGCCTGCCTTAGTAGTCTCATAACTCTTGGAAGTTCAGCAATCATACCATCAAATAGTATTTGATCTTGGTTATCTTTAACAACTCGTTTTTTTAGTGAAGATATATCCTCATAAGGTCCTGTAGGAATATCTGTACCCAGCAGGCTGTCCAAAAACCCAAAATTAATGGCTCTTGAAGAAACAAGATCTTCAAAACTAGCACCTTCTATTTCCCCTTGTAATAGTTCTGCATTTGGAACATCAAAATAAATTCTAAGGGTTTTTCTTTCTGGAATAAGTGGTCTTGGCGAAAGAACTCCCACTAATATGAATCTGTATTCCGGATAAGATAACAGTTCATCTGAAAACATTAGCACTCGCCCTATTAGCCGTTCTCTTTCTTTTTCCAAATCCAAACCACCTATTCCTGGATAAGCGTGTGCTTCTACGTCTCTAGTCGGCCAAAATATGTGAATACCGGTATCTAAGAATAAATCTCCAATTTTGCTGCTAGATAACATTGGTCCAAGCTCTCTAGTTACCGTTAGAAGTTTGAGATTCGGTATCTGTTTTCTAACATTTTCTCTCAATTCCCATGCTTTTTTATGGCCTGGATTAAGTCGTGCATACCAGGGACTTGCATCTATCTGAATGACTCCTCCTTCTTTTGGATCAGTAATCTCAGCCCATTGCTGGCTTCCTAAACTATCTGTGCCTGCAACTGCTGGATTTAGTTCGGAATGGTACTTTTTCAGAAAATCATAAACTTTTAATGCAATTCTTAAACAGTCAACATATCTGTCGCTAGTAAGTTCAAGTAAAAAGTTTCCCTTGTGGTAAGTATTTCCACTAGCCCATAATACGACTTCATCAACATCTATAACTCGTCCTAGCCCAATTTCTTCTGGTCGAACTAGATGTTGTTCTAAAATTTGTTGTGCTAGTGTCATTGTATGTTGACTCATGGATATAAATCGTTTGGACGACTTTTTAAGAGTTTCTTTTTCTTCCTATTTTGTATCCTTGCTCTCGATTGCTCAATTGCTCTGGAGCATTTTTTCAATTAGCTTTGTCAAGTTTTCTTTTCTCTCTAGCAATTTTGCCTGCGTTTTGTATTCAATAGTTAGTCGTACTGCTGGCTCAGTCCCTGAAGCCCGAACCAAAAACCATCCATCTTCTTCATCAACACGAACTCCATCATCGATTCGTATTTTCCCATTAATTGTTGGTTTTATAGTTGCTAATTCAGCTTTGACTTTTTCAACTATTTCATACTTATTTTTTTTATTACTAATGCCAAATTTTTCACGAGCGATGAAATATTGTTTGTATTTTGCTTTTAATTTTGAAAATTGGCCATATTTGCAGAACATTTCCGCAAATTTAGCTGCTGCTAATGGCGCATCAGGCAAATGAACACTTTTCGAATAAACATATTCGCCGCAAGGTTCTCCGCCAAATATTGCGCCGATTTCTTCAATCCGCTCGGCAATGATCGTGCTTCCAACCGGAGTAATCTCAATTGTTCCGCCAAACTTTTCCACTGCTTCACGGACTGCAAGCGATGCCTCAACAGTCGAAACGATTTTCTTGTTTTTATTTTTGCCCCCATCAAGTTCATACTCAATCATCATGGCAAGCTGTACATCTAATGGCAATACTGAACCCTGCTCATCAACAACAACACAGCGGTCGCAATCGCCATCATGTGCAATCCCAAAATCCGCTCCAGTTGCCCGAATCATCTGGCTTAAATGGGTTAGGTTTTTTTCATTCGGTTCGGATTCCCGCTCGAATTTTTCAAAAGTTGAATTAATACTGATAACTTGGCAACCTAAATCCGTAAGTAGTGATGGGGTTATGGCTGCACCCGCGCCATTTGGATCAACAATTACTTTTGGCTTTTTTTTGCTAATTGCTTTTACATCAACCATCTTCTGAATTGCCAATTTGTGTTCATCGATAATTGAATCATCAAAATAAACTGAACCCTTATTTTTAGCATCTCTACATTTTTTTTCATTATACGATTTGGTTATGCTAATTTCCATTTGCTTGCCTATCTCCTTACCGTTTTCAACCAGTTTCAATCCATTATATTCCGGTGGGTTATGCGATGCAGTGATCATGATTCCCCTGCAGCTGTATTTTTTTGTCGCTAAACCCAGGGTAGGGGTAGGAATGATCCCACAATCAATAACGTCTGCGCCAGCTGCGGTTGCTCCCTCAAAAATTGCTTTTAGCAAGGACGGACCGCTTGCCCTTATATCCCGGCCCACAACCAGTTTTCCATCTGAGAATATGTTAGCTATTCTTTTAGCTAGGTCTTCTGTCACATCTTTGCCATAAATTCCCCGTATTCCTGAAGTTCCGAACATAAAGCAGTCTCGATAGTATAATGTAGCAAACAAATATTGGCTGCGCTAGCTTTTATTGTTTATTTATCGACCTTGGGTGTCGCTGTTGGTGTTTAGAAGAGTTTAAAAAGACTTTCGGTCATTCTTTGCCTAATGAGTTCGGTAAGACTCGCATTTGTTGGTTATGCCCCTTCTCCTAGTTCTTATCGTGCCAGGATGATGGACTTAGCCAAACCCTTACCACAATCTGTATCTGATCGCTTAGCTTTTTGCAGATTGCTCAACGGGGCAAGTCAGCTTTTTAGTCAAGACTCCATTAAACAAAGGCCTTTACTGACTTTAGAAGCTTACGGAGTTGCCAAAACCATTGCAGATTTTGCAAATGAGCACGGCATTGCTTTTTCCGGACAAGATCCCAAAGCAGCGCAGGAAGGATTGCTCCGCTCTGGTGTGTATTTTGATAATGACCCAAAGAACCCTATCATCGCACCTCTTCTTGATGATCGCTCTTTTGGTACGCTTAGGGTTTTTGCATTGATGAATCCTGACTCAACCTCTCCAATCGAAGGATATCATATCGACCATAGTCGCTCGCAAAACATTCTCCATTCTTACCTGACTTTTGATGCCATCGGATGCTTGCGTACTGCTATTGAGTACGTCAATTTTTTCCGCCACCGGTCTGCTGAACCATTTGGCCTTTTGCTTGCTAGTTGGGCTGAACGCGGCCGTCCCAACGTAGAGCAATTAATACAAGAACGGATGGCCATTCTTTTGCCTAAAACTGGCCGGTTCGATCTCTTTTCAATGTGGAACTTAGCCCAAACGCTTTCCTCTTCAGCAGGTGAAATGCTCACAGCAATGAGGTTCCTCGACCTTATTCGCACAAGGGGCATTTTAGTGAACCGATTTTTTGCAGAGGATGAAATAGGGCATACCATCGCACTTGCCAATGCTTTTGCACGTGCCGCTGTAATTAATTCCGTGATGTTCCACCTGCAAAATTCCCTGATACTCTCCCAGTGCGGTATTTCACCTAACGATCAGAAGGCCATTTTTGCTGTGGTCCCAAATCATAACAAAATAACTATGATAGGGTGGTTTGCTGATTTGGCTTATGGCGATAGTTTGGTCCGGCTTTGGGCATTGAGTGAGCAGTCTATCCGTCCGGAGTCTTCTTCATTAGGTTTTTTACGGCCCTTTTCGCTTTTTACCTTCCATGCAACAAAATCCATACTTTCCAGATGTGGCTTTACTCCAATCTATGGTCTTCCCCTTCTTGGTTTATCAGCCATACCCGAGCCCGATTTGAAGGCAAATGCGCAAGTTGCGCTCGATCAATTTTTTACGCAGTTTAGCGGAAAGAGGTTCACTGACATCCATTGGGAATTTCTCGGCCTTCTCGATAGTCTTAACTCCTATGCGCCTATTAACCGCGCTAATCTTCCTAATGTGCTTAAGCTATTAGAGGAGTCAGAAGCGGTGCCTGAGCCTCGTTTTTAGAGAGCCCGCTAAGATAGGCACATTTTTATATCTTTTATGGGAGGAAATAGCTGCCAATTGAGGTGGTTAATTGTCCGCCATAGATGATGTACTAAAATATATTGCAACAAACGAAATACGTTGGATTGATCTTCAGTTTTTTGATATCAAAGGTAAGATGCACAGAATTAGCGTTTCAAACCGAAACTTAGAAGAATCAAGTTTTGGCAATGGGATCCATTCCGTTGACCTTAACGAAGTTTTTGGCGCAAGCCCTCAGGGCGAAATGGTCCTTTTACCTGACCCAGATACCCTCGCACGTCTTCCCTGGGAGCCAGCAACTGTCCGAATGATTTGCGATGTAGTTATTGCAGGCAAAAAGGAGCGCTTCCTAAAAGATCCTCGTTATGTTGCCGAGCGGATTGAAACCAATCTAAGTGCTGCCGGAATAAAGAATGCGCTTGTTGGTTCGGAAATTGATTGTTACCTTTTCGATACGACTACCGCTGACAAAACAACCCGTTCCCGTGGTACCGGGATGATTATGGATTCTCGCGAAGCGAAATGGGGTCCGTCCCCTCTTTCTAATGAGGAAAAAGGCGCCTATGTCGCTTCCCCGTATGATTCTATGTACGCTGCAAGGACCCAGATCTGCGAAACAATGGAAGACTCATTTGGGATGTTTGTAGATGCACACTGGCATGGAAAATCTCCAACTGCCCAGCAAAGTTTCCAGATGGCCGAGCGCGGATTAAAATCTGCTGGAGATGCCATCAATACTCTTAAGTTCATAACCAAAAATCTTGCAAATGCAGTTAATGCAACTGCTACCTTTATGCCGTACCCGGTTGAAGGCGAGCGCGGAAATTCGCTCGGCGTTTCGGTCAGCTTGTGGAAATCATCAGATTCCAATGTATTTTATGAGCCAAAGGATGATTATGCGCAATTGAGTCAGGGCGGCAGGTACTTTATTGGTGGGTTGCTTGAGCATGCTGCAGCACTTTGCTTATTTACTGCGCCAACCCCAAATTCCTATAAAAAATTGATGTTGGATGGAAAGAAAGTTGGCTGGAGCGCAACGAAAAGGGATGCCTTAGTGCAAGTTCCTTCTTCAAGGAAAAATGTCAAGGAAACCAAGCGCATACTGTATAATGGCGCTGATCCGGCTGCCAATCCATATCTTGCCCATGCTGCAGTTGTTGCTGCTGGACTCGATGGAATTAAAAATAAAATTGACCCTGGGGATGCAGTAGAAGTTGAGGGCAAGAAAGCGAAAACCGAGAAAGTTCTTCCCGGAAGCCTGTATGACGCTATTTCTGCATTGGAAAACGACACAAGGTTCATAAAAGGCGTTATCCCAAGCGAGTTTTTGGGTGATTACATTGACCTTAAGCTCAGGCAGCACAAGGAATCGATAAAAGGAATCAGCGCAATGGAGATCCAGAAATACTTCAACGTATGATTTGGAGCTATTCTAACCTATTTTATTTCTTTTCTTTCATTATGTGCTAGTATTAGGGTCCATAGTCGAGGAGCCCTTTTGATTTCTGGATTCTTGTGGCAAAAGTGCTTCAGCCCAAAACCATGAGAGGAAAAAATCAAACGGGTTTGGCAATGGTTAAGACGTTGCTCTTACAAAAACTTTTCCAAAAAAAGTTTTAAGTTCAGCAAAGATCCCCAGTTCGATCCTGGGTGGGCCCAATCTATTTTTCTGGTCTTGTGCTTTGGGTTTTGAGTAGTATACTTTTTTCTAAATTTCCGATTAGTTAGTAATTAAATACTCTTCTCGTTAATACTCCCTTATGGAAGGCTGCGTTTTTTGCAATATTATAAGGAGAAAATTACCCAGTACTAAAATTTATGAAGATGATCATGTTCTTGCATTTATGGATATAAAACCCATCAACCCGGGCCATGTGCTTGTTATTCCTAAAAAACATGTTGAGCTTTTGACCGAGCTTGACGATGGACTCACTGGAGAAGTTCTTATTGCTGCTAAAAAAATTGGGCGCTGGCTAAAAAACTCAAAACTAAACTGCAAGGGCATTAACTATGTTCTGGCAGATGGTGCTGAAGCTGGCCAGGAAATATTCCACACGCATATACATGTTATTCCAAGGTATCGCGGAGATGGTTTTGGGTTCCGCATGCCAGCACGGTATGGGGAAGATGTCAGCACCGAAGAATTAGAAAAAATTGCAACGAAAATATTGAAAGGCTCTGAAAAAAGCTGATTGGTCTTTTTATCTTTTTACTTTGTTGATAGTCTTAATCTTTTTACAGTAATTATTTTCTCATCCGCACTTCGAGCAGCGGAACTTTCATCTTCTGCTCTTTTCCATCCCTGAAAATTACGAATGTTACCTGCGTCCCGATAGTGTAGTTTGATAATTCGACAATGAGCTCGCTTGTTTTGTTTATCATTGCATTCTCAACTGCCCGGAGTATGTCGCCCTGTTTTATCCCTGCCTTTTGTATTGGGCTATCCGGAACAACATTTACTATCAAAATCCCGGAATTTACTGGCAGCTCAAATCTTTTTACAATTAACGGATTTATATCAAGGCCAACTATGCCGAGCCATGGCCTAATTACCCGGCCTTTTTCAAGAATCTGTTGTATTACCCATTTTGCAGTGTTGATTGGTATTGCAAAACCGATTCCCTGTGCATAGGGAATCATTGCTGTATTTATCCCGATAACATTCCCTTTTATGTCCGCCAAAGGCCCACCGGAATTTCCAGGGTTAATCGCAGCATCGGTCTGGATGAACCCTTCATGAATAAAATCCGTTCCCGGAAGCGGCCGTCCATATGCGCTAACTACCCCAGTTGAAACAGAATGTCCGCCAGGCAAACCTAAGGCATTGCCAATAGCCAAAACGATCTGGCCGACTTTTAGTTCGCTAGAATCGCCAAGAGGCGCACAGGGAAGCCTATCCTCGCTAATTTTTACTATTGCCAGATCAGTTGCAGGATCGCTTCCAATAACTGAACCCTGGAACGATCGGCCATCTTTGAGGCTTATCCTTACCTGCTCAGCCCGCTCAATAACATGGTTGTTCGTTACAATGTACCCTTTTTTGTCCAGAATAACCCCTGTCCCGGCCCCTTGGACTGGTGCAAAGCCAGAAAAAGCATTCCCGCCCATCCGTATGCTTGTTATGCTGACAACCGATTCGCTAAGTTTCTCAACCGCGCCTGTTATCTGCTCTTCATATTCAGTTAGCTTCAAGGAATTCGCCTCGTACAATAATATAAATAGAGCGAAACAATATTAATTACCTTTGGAGCGGTATCCCATGAAAATATCTGATAATGCAGAAAAATATATGGAAGATGAGCTAGTCGGAAGATTCGCTAGTTTGAAAAAGAAATGATTTTTGATAGGTTACTGGAATTAAGGCGGATAAACACACTTGCCGAAATATTCAACACATCCTGAGGGGCATCTGCCTTTTGAGTCGCGTAAACATTCATCTAGGGGGTTCTCAGGTGGAGGAAGAGAAGCGCACTCAGCATTTCCATTATTAACAATACACGTACTGCTTGAATTGCACTGTATTATTTCCCTTTTTATCTGGCCGCCCCTGCAATATTCTATGCCAACCTGGGTATTCTGGACCAGGCAAGTGGTATACTTCTCAGCTTTTATCTCCTTTAACGTATAAGTATCACAATATTCTCTTGTATATTCGCCATATTCATTGCAATATTCATAGGATGGTCCGATTATTGTGGTTTCTTTTATATTGCCTTCCAGGCATCTTGTTTTTGAAACTGCATATTCATAGTTAACATATTCACAGCTAAACTTATCATCATAAAGCGGGTTGCAGAGCTTAATTTGCTCTGTTTTTGTATGGTTTGTTTTTAGGGGGTTGAGGTCCTTTATGGTTTTGCTTACTGAATCCTTAACAATCTCCTCAAAAAACTCTTTTTCTTCCTTTTCAGTACAACCCATTAGGAAGATGAGGAAAATCAAAGAGAGCGCAACCAAAGCTTTCATGCTTGTAGTGAGGCTAGAGATTTTATAAATTATGCTGCCTGATCCATTCTCCAGTTTTTTCAAAATCACTGAACTTTTTTCTTCGCAATGCGCCATAAATATTCAAAATGCTCGCGGTATGTTTGAGCAAATTGCTTGTTTTGGACTATTATCGAAGTTATTGGTGTTCCCCAGATTACGAATGCGACTTTGTCTGCGTAAATCATGGTATTTGATGGTTCGATTTGTTTGGTATCGAGAAATCTATAGGTTGTTACTCCATTATCGAACATGAAAACCCCTTTTTTGTATTGGGTGATTACCCGTTCCCTCACCCCCTTTTCTCTAAGCCTTTTGAAATGCTGAGGCATGAATGTGGGCAATTTTTCATTGTACTGTTTTTCATCTAAACCAAATAGCAAAATCTCACCCCCCTTTTTCAGAACTTCTCCAGGTATCATCAATACGAAATTTCAGTCCCTCAATTCCTGTAAATACCTGCACTTTTGTATCTTCTTTGGGCAGATTATGAAGAGCATTGAGGCGTTCCATGTTGGCAGATAAGAGGCCAATATCCTGTTGCACTTCCTTCTCCTGTTCTTTCAAATAGTCCATAATTTTTGAAGGAGCTGCAGCATAAAATATTTTTTTCTTCCCCTGCTGCACATAGCTTACAAGCGCTTTTTTCATAAGCGTTTCCAGTTTATCATAAATATGAGGCCGGTAAATTCCTGTTTTCTGTGCGATTTCATATGCTGAAGAAGGACCAAGTCGTAGCAGCATCAAATAAACTTCTGCTTCATTGCCACTAAGACCTATTTTTGATAGTAATTCCTTATCGTCCATAGCAATAATTAGCAAAAAAGGATTTAAATCGGGTTGCGCGCTAATCCCCACCTTTTCTAAGGTGGGGTCGTAAAAGCGCAACAAATGGTAAGGGGTTAAGGGGAAAAGCCAGATTTTCCCCTTAAGTATCTAATTTTTACCGGAATATTTTTGCTCAGTAG
>JACRGB010000027.1 GCA_016212505.1 Microcaldota archaeon | reverse complement strand
TTCTTCAGGACGGTTAGTGATGTTGATCTGAAGACTGTAAGAAAATATGTGCAAAATCAATCAGTACAAAAAACTCTTGTGAGTTTTTGACATCCCAAAAAAGGAAACCCCACCCTTTAGGGTGGGGAGGATGTCATAAATTAAAGAAAAAGTTAGCAGAACTATTCCAGGAAGAATTGAGGAGTTGGCATTTCTGCTTTTTCGCCTTTTCTTTCTCGGATTTGCTTGACAACTTTAAGCACCAATTCTTTTGGCATCGGATGATAACCCGCATATTCCTGGTACCAAATGGCCCGGCCCTGAGTTGCGCCTCTTAAGTCATTGGCAAAACCAAACATTTCAGCAACTGGAAGAACTGTAGTGATTGTTGCATTTTCACCTTCTTGTTGCATATCAACTAGTTGGCCTCTTCTTCCATTTGTTAGGTTAATGACTGCGCCAGCATAATCCTGCAAGGTGTTAATCAAAACTTTCTGCTTTGGCTCGAGCAATGTCATTCCACCATAAAGAAGTGCTGCATAAATAGGCCTTTTTGCAGTTGGAATCATTTGTGCTGGTCCCCTGTGTATATTATCTTCGTGTAGTGTCGCATCTTCGAGTTTGACCTTGATCCCGCTCATTTTTTCTTTTGCGAGTGGTCCCTGCTCCAGCGCTTCTTCAAATCCTTGTATGAGCAATTCTTCCACTTCATTAAGGTACTGGATACCTTTTGTTCTGTTAATGAGCATGGACGAATTGTGCACATCATAAACATTTCTTGCTTCTTCACGGTCCATGCCTAGTTCAACAAGTTTTTCCCAAACTTCCCTTCCCTTTGGCCTTCCTTCTGGGATTGTCCCATCTTCAATTGCCTTTATGATTTCCGGCTCTAATGGCTCAACAGAGAATTTAATTCTGTTGTGCTTATTTGGCGACTTTCCTTCTACAATAGGACTTTTACCAAGCAATGCTTCGCGGTAAACGACAATTGGCGGAGAAGTAATAATCGGTATTTTCTTTTCCTGGGTTATTTTGTACTCGATAATTTCAAGGTGCAGTTCACCGTTTCCGCTTACCAGGTGTTCGCCCGTATCCTTATTCAAAGTAATTTTGATCGTCGGGTCTTCCTTTGAAATTGAACGAAGCGCTTCGATTAATTTTGGTAAGTCCTTCTGCTCCTTAACTTCAATTGACTTGGTAATGACTGGCTCGGAATAGTGTTTTATCTGTTCGAATGGTGTGATCGGATCAACCGATACTGTTTCACCTACATAAACATCTTTTAATCCGACAAAAGCGCCGATATTTCCTGCAACCACTCGCTCGGCACCAACCCGGTCAGGACCCATGTAGATACCGACCTGCTGTACTTTTGCATATTGCTTTTTGGTTGAAACATAAAGGTTAGTTCCCTTTTCTACCGTTCCGGCAAATAATCGGACGACTGCAACTTCTCCTGCATGCTCATCATAAGCAACCCCAAAACATACGCCAATTGCTTTTGCTTTTGGATCGGTTGCAAGCATGCTTTTTCCTTCTTCAGTAGTTAAATCACCATTCTTCCAAAGAACCGGGATTCTGTATGGTTGGGCTACTTTTGGGTTTGGGATGTGTTTTATGATCATTTCTAACATGACTTCATCAAGCGGGCTGCGCTCGACCAGCCAGGCATGTTCGCCTTTGGTGCACTTATCATAAATGTCCTTGAATGAGATATTGAATTTTTTCATTGCACTAATTGATATTGCCCATTTGTTGAAGGCAGTACCAAATGCAACGTTTCCTTTATCTACTTTGATCATCCATTCGTCTTTCTTATCTTCAGGTGCGTTCGTTTCAATGATCTTGTTTACCTGCGTGATGATCTTGATAAATCTCTGCTGCATCTGCGTTGCGTCTAATTTGAGTTCGTTGATCAGACGGTCGATCTTATTGATAAACAGGACTGGCCTTGCACGTTCCTTTAGTGCCTGCCTTAAGTTCGTTTCAGTTTGCGGCATCACTCCTTCGACCGAGTCGATAACCAAACAAACCCCGTCAACCGCGCGCATTGCCCTTACTACGTGGAAACCAAAGTCCACGTGGCCTGGTGTATCGATTAAGTTGATCAAATAATTTTTTCCTTCGTAAGCAAAACCAAGAGAAATGTTGGCTGATTTAATTGTAATTCCACGGGCAGCTTCCTGCTCATCAAAATCCATCATCCTTTGCGATCCGGCTAGTTCCTTGCTGATTAGTCCCGCACGTGCAACGAGCGAATCGGTTAACGTTGTTTTTCCATGGTCAACGTGCGCGATAATTGCGACATTTCGGATATTATCTGGAGCATCCATCAATCTCTGTACTTCTTCAACTACTGCTTCTTTTCGTGCCATAAGCTACACCTAAATAATTCTCATTAATTCTCAAACATCTAAGCAATTAGAATCAACTTAATGAGGAGGGAAAAGAATATAAAAGCTAACTTTCCTCCTCTATTTTTAGATAGCGAAACCAAACTACTCTTCTTCAGCAAATTTCTTTATTGCATCATAATTTTCAACAATAAGTTTTGCTTTTCCCTTTCCAAAACTAAATGGGTATGGGTCCTCTTCGCTTCTTTTGAGGATTATGAGCTTATTTCCCTTGAATTCTCCGTATTCTATCAAATGAATCACCTTTTCATTTATCTGTGCTGATACTATTTTATTAGTTAGCTTTATTCATTTGGTTTCCATTTTTAAACCCAATTTATCAATAATCTTATCATGCCTTCTCATAAAAGGCCTCAATTAACTGCGGCTCATCAAGCTAATCAACAATTCGATCAAGGAGCCCCGCGACTTTTCTACAAATCTCTAGGCGCAATTTGTTTAGCTGCTTCTCTAGCTATTGCAGGCTGCGCTACCACCCAGCTTGATGGCTCTAGCAAGATTGTTTGTGCTTATCCAAGGTTTGGAAATAAATCTGAATTAAGAAATTGGCCAAATGTTTTGGTTTTCGATATTAATGGAGAGCCAATAAATTATGATGAAGGAGCAAAACCAGGACGTATTCGAATTGATCGATCAAGCAGTGGTCTTCTAAATTTTATAGAGCGCTATGCAAAAGGCAAATGCGTATTGCTGGTTTTTGGTGAAACCTCAAAATATGAGCGAAGATATCTCAATAGTCTGGCCCTTAAACTACCTGATCGCTTGATCGTTGTTAGTTTGTCGATTCTTCCTAATCATCAATCTCCTAAAGATCTGACGGCTTCTGCAACTGTTGAGTTTCAAAATAATCGTTATCTTAAATTAATTATTCCTGAGGGTGCACTCAGCGTACTTGTGAATAATATTTCATTACCTTATGCCCCAAATATCTCCCAACCCTTCCATATTCTTCTTGATCCAGCTGGTGGAATATCTAGCGTAAGTTATGGGATAATTAATAGCGAATTTTTCAGAACCTGGTCGTTGTTATTAAGGGCTGAAAACATACCCAAATAATCAAAATAAGAAACAAAAAAATAAAAAATCATCAACCGAATTTATCTTGCTGATCGTGCCATACGTTCAGTTTCGTCACGCTTCTTTATTGCGTAACTTCCCTGCATATCGCCTTTTCCTGTTGCGATTATTTCATCTGCTAATGACTGGGCAAGAGATTTTGGCTTGTTAAATGAGCCCATTAGTGCAGCAAGTGCAATGTTTCTAAGAGCCATGTCCAATCGTCTTGTTGCTGAAACATCTACTGCAACCTGGTATGATACACCACCATGAGATACTCTTGTTACATCTTCTCGGGGAGCAGCATATTCAAGTGCACGAATAAGTACTTGTACTGGGTTTTCCTTGGTTTGTTCCTCAACCATCTGCATTGCCTTTTCAACAAACTTAAGGGCACGCAATTTCTTGCCCTGCATCTGGCCTTTGGTTCTGATGACTTTACCTGAGGTTTTTTCACCAGTTCCTCCTCTCATGAGCTTATTTGCCAACCTTTCAACAACATTCATCTGCATTTTTCCGAGTTTTTCCCGTGAAAGCCTGCCGAATGTGTGTGGCACATAAACTGAGGTTAAGCAAATGACCTGTGCAATGCTTTTATCTTTGATTTCAAGATTTTCAAGTGGATATTTTCCAAATAACTTGTCCATAAATGTTTCACCAATTTAATTCATCGCTTTGGTTTTTCCTTCTTTCCTCGTCTGAGCATCTGCAAATCAGCGTGATTAACAGACACTACCTTATAACGAACACCAGGAATCGAACCCATCTGGCCGCGTTGTGAACCGCCAAGGCCGGCTACTATGATTTCATCGTGTTCATCAATAAAAGAAATTGCCTTATCCCGAGGTGCGTGTGCGCTGATTACCTTGCCGTTTTTGATTAACTGGCATTTTACGCACTTAATAAGGCCTGAGTGAGGCTGTTTTTGCTCGAGGACGATTTTTTCCAGAACTATTGCACGTGCCTGAGGAGCCCCTTCAAGAGGATCGAATTTCTCCTTTAGTTTCATTGCTTTTCTCTTCCATCTCTTGGATAACCATCGATGTTTTTTGCGTTTACGCATGAGATTTCTTCCTGCAAATTCTCCATTTCCCATTAGTTCACCTATCTGTTTAATATGACCTTTTTACCTGTGCCCAGAAGGCTTTTTAACCATTCCCAAGCGCATTTTACCTTCATTTCTTTGCTCTTATTTCTCTCCTCTTTGGCCTCATATATGATGAGCCGCATTTTCGGCATTTATCCGAATTCTTACTATTCCTGCTTTTGCATCGCCTGCAAATCGTGATCTGTGCTAGCCTTAAGTCTGCTTCTGGAAATTTACCCATAATTACACCTAATTAGTGATTTAGCAAAGGAATAATGAATGCTATTGTTTATAAATTTGTTCCCTGGCAGTTCATTCTATGATTAAAGAAAAATCCTGCGGCGTTGTATTGTTTCGGAAAGGCGCGACTGAGGTGGACCGTCGCTATCTTATTCTGCAGTATAGTGCAAAACATTGGGATTTTCCAAAAGGCCATGTTGAAAAAGGCGAAGATGAAATAGATACTGCAAAGCGCGAAACACTAGAAGAAACCGGTGTTGATGATTTGGTTTTTGTGCCTGATTTTCGCGAACACATATCCTATTATTATTCTATGAAAGGAAAAAAATTCTACAAAGACGTTTATTTTTTCCTTGCAAAAACTAGTATAACCAAAATAAAATTGTCTCATGAACACATAGGTTTTGAATGGCTTTCTTATGAAGAGGCGATCTCTCGGCTAACCTATGATAATGCAAAAGAAATTCTAAAAAAAGCAGAGAATTTACTCCTCAAGATAAAATGACGAAGGATAAATTTCGCAAAATTTGTACCTTTTGGAAATTATACGTTTTCCAATACAATTAAAAAACAAATTTTATTAGCAAAAAAACAAATACAAAAATTAACAGATATTCTAAAACTTCACTAAATTCTAGTATCTTGGTTTTGGTTTGTAACAGTTCCTGCAATAAACCGGTCTGCCTTCAGTCGGTTTAAAAGGAACTTGACAAGCTTGACCGCATTTTGCACAAGTTGCGTCATACATTGTGCGATCTCCGCCGCTACCTTCATATCCCATTTATTCACCTTATTTTATTGAGTACGATTCTTCGTACTACGAATACTACTATGTTTTAGTCTATCTTTAAACCTACGCTTTTTCGGTTTTTGACTAAATTTATGGCTGCCGCAATAAAAAATGCGGCGTAAATGTCGCAAAAAAGCGACATTTTGCGCCATGTCCTTGAAACCAAAGGTTTCAAGATAGTCACGATCAGCTATGATCATGACATGTTCGGCACTCCGAACATGTGCGCATCAATAGCAAACCACGCTGAGGTTAGCATCGGCAAAACCTGTTGCATTACTTTCGTGGTTTGACTATAAAGAAAAATAAAAAATTAACTGTTATCCGATATTCACGTTAATCGAGGCATTTGCCTGGATTTTATTGATTTTAATCGACCCGTTATTGTCGATTGAAATTTGGGCATTTGCTGGAATTCCGATGCCTATGCCAAGAGTTCCGTTTTCATCCATACCGACTTTTATTTTTGTCCTTAATTTCCCCTGATCAGTTTCATTTATCTCATTGTTTTGACTGACATTTACTGTTGCATTTTCCCTGCTTTCAAAATCAATAACCGGCGCCATAATGTATTGGCCATTGCCAGTTACGTGCAGTGATTCTGAGGGTATGAAATCAAATGTCGCCGTGGAAGTCGAGTTACTATTAACCACAACCACTCCGTTGATTTTCAAGTCCCCTGAAGGCAACTTGGCTTCGTGCGTTCCTTCTGTGTCAGTCACGATTACCTTGGATATCTGCAATCTCATCTGCTCATATGTTCCGTTATCTAATTGTGCGTCTGCCAAAAGCGCTTCCTTTCCAACAAGTTGCATAAGGTCATATGTTTTAGGTGTTGAAGAAAGGCTAACCCATCCCTTTGCTTCGTTGTGCGCCATTACGCTATCAACAGTAATATTGACGCTCGTAATTGTATTTAGATTTGCAGATTTATCTTTTATGATTGCAACTACTCTTCCCTGGGATGAACCAGCTCCTTGTAGTATCCCTCCTACTTTTATTGTACCGGTTGCATCAATAGAAATATCTGCATCTGCAGGTATTCCTATTCCCACGCCAACGTTACCTTTTTCATCCATACCCACTTTGGCATTTGTCCTAATTTGTCCGTTATTTACTTTAACGTCCATATTATTTGCGACATCAACGTCTGCATTGTCTCTTGTCTCCACCTGTATAACAGGCGCCATAATGAATTTTCCGTTTCCTGTCTTATGCAGGGATTCGCTAGCTATAAAATCAAAATTTGCCGTTGCAGTTGAATTTTCCTTAACTTCCATATTTCCCATTATCTTAAGATCGTTAGAAGGCAATTTGGCCTCATGATCTCCCTGGGCATCGGTTACAACGACACTTGATATTTGTAATCGAAGCTGATCGTATGAGCCTTTAGGTATTTGAGTATCTGCTAAAAGCTCCTCATTTCCTGATGCCTTTAGTTGCATCAAATCAATTACCTTTGGTGTTGATGAAACAGTAATCCAGCTTTCCGATGTACTATGAACCTGTATATTATCTATAACTACTTTTACGCTTGTTATTGCGCCCATATCTGCAGCCTTATCTGCTGCTGTAAAAACAACTCGCCCATTTCCCGAGCCAGTATTTGGTGATGGTGAAGGGTTTTGATAATTTCCGCCCTGCCCGGTGCACCCTGCTAAAAGCAAAATCAGAACGACACTAACCAACAGAATTGCCATCGAATTTTTCATCAATGCCACCTCCCTTGTTCTTTCAACCACTTTACAAAGCCTGCTAAAAACGCTCAAAGCCGCTTTAAATAAGTTTCGGAAATTATCCATTTCCTAATGTTTTTTGGCACTATTTTTACATTTCAAAAGGAGACCAGTTAGACATGTACTCTCTATAGATTCGGGAAACCTCATATGAAATATAATACTCTTTGAAATTTTCCTTGAACAATACTATTATTCGCCTTAGCTGTTCATCATTTTCAACGTAAAGCTCCAAGCTAAGATCCTGCTTTCCTAGTATCTCATATGCAAAAACACAGGTCCGGGTTTCATCAAAAAAATCTATGATCTTACTGATTAATCCGTGATGCTTGAGGGAAATGTCTATTTGAATAAATTCCAAACCAAATAACTTGAAATTCAACGTGGATGCGTATCCGACAATTATTCCTTTACTTTCCATTTTTTTTATGTGATATTTTAAAACCCGCGGATCATCCTCAAGCTTCCGTGCCAAGTCGATAAGTTTTATCCGAGCCTGCTTTGAAAGCGCCTTTAGGATTTTCAAATCCAGCTGCTCAGGCTGATAATCTACCGGTTCAGCATGGTAAAATATCTTCTTCGATGTTTTGCCATCGTAAAGAATCTTTTGATTAATTTTGTAGCTGGTAACAATTTTCTGGATGTTTTTATCCACAAGATACATACCAAATTTCCTGCTGAAATTTTCTAAAAATTCTTTAAGGTCTCCTGAGGTTTTGTGTATTCCCAAAAATACAATATCATAAGCACCCTCAGTGATTCTCAAATTGGCACAACTTTTTTCATTCTTAAGATATTCTACTATTTCTTTTTCCAAGGCTGTATCCAAACTGTGGAATTTGAATGATATCTTGTAATACCTATATCCAAAATGCGATGCATTGATAATTGCATAAAGATCCCTCACATATTTTTTTTCTACAAGCCTTTTGAGGCGGTAATTTACTGTTTCTTTCGGGAGCCTGACTTTTCTAGCCAAATTGGACACAGAAATCCTTGAATTAACATCAAGTTCATACAATATTTTCTTGTCGTATGTGTCTAATTTTGGTATCATAATTAATTAAAAGACAAATAATTCTTATAAATCTTGCTCTTTTTGTTAATATTTCATAATAACTTTAATATAAACTCAATCCTACGCTCATTTCAGAAATCAACAAAAATATGGGGGGATGGTTTATGGTTGATGCTAAAAGGGCTGTGAAAAAAGCCGCAAGAAAAATAAAAAAAGCAGGAAGGCAATTGGCACAAAAAACCGAAGAAGCGGTAGATGAGGCCGTAGGTAAAGTGAAAAAAGAAATTCCTAAAGTAAGAAGAACTGTAGGAGAAAGCATTGAAGAAGTTGGACGTTCCATAAAAGAGGATTCGGAATATAGGGGTGGGGACAAAAAACCCGGAGATCTGGGCTTGTATGAAGCAACTTGTTCTAAATGTGGATCTAAGTTCAAGACTGCATATGAGCCCATCTCGGGGCTTTCAATTTATTGTAAAAATTGCTCCAGCGAACCGATGCCGGGCCGCCACTGATTAGAGATGATTACTATGTTTGAAAAATTAAAGAAAAAATATTTTCATAGAAACAAAAAAACCCATAAGAAAAAAGTCGGAGTTCTGCAGATTATGGGGCAATATGTGCGCGAATCATTTGAAGCAGATAGGGACCCTACGGAATACGATGTGGGGGTTAGAAATTAATGCCACCGCGCGGGGTAAAAAGTAAAAAAAGGACGAGGCAGTATGAGCACATAAAAGAAATTGAATTGGATCTGGGCAGGCCTGTAAAAGTTGCAAAAAGAATAGCTGCAGCAACTGTAAATAAAACTAGAAGAGCTAAGGGCGAGCTCAAGAAACGGAGCTGATAGAAATGGCAACATATGTTGAAATGGGCAGTGTTTTAGTGGCTTTTTTAGTATTGCTTTTACTACTTGTGTTTATCCAGAACCCACTTGCAATTTTAATTAATTCATTAATTGCTATCGGTATTTTGTTCTTGCTAAATGCGATATTTGGTCTAGGTATACCAATCAATATCATCACCGTGCTCATAGTTGCACTAGGAGGTATCATTGGCCTTCTTCTCATAATACTACTCAGGTTGCTAAAAGTCGGATTTATTGTTGTATGAAGGAGGTATGACAAATGACTTTTTTTATAGAACTTGGTGCTTTGCTCGTTGCATTATTCCTTCTTTACCTTCTAGTATTATTTCTCAAAAACCCAATGCACATTATTCTAAATTCGGTTTTTGGAATCGTAATTTTCATGGTTTTAAATTTACTTGGTGCCGGAATTCCTATCAACCTACTTTCAGTTGGAGTGGTTGCAGTAGGAGGTTTAACCGGACTTTTACTGGTGCTGATGCTTCATGTCACTGGATTAGGATTCTGAAACTGGTGTGAATATGGTGATACTCCGATTATCGAACGGAAAATACCGCATCTATTCCAGAAAAATCAATTCCAAAACAGGCAAGAGAAGGAACCTTGGGACATTCGATTCTCTTGCAGAAGCAAAAAAACACGAAAAGGAAATACAATTTTTCACAAAATCCTGAATTGGAGGCGAACTTTATGAAATTTATTTCTGCTGTTCTAGCGCTCGTTCTTTTATTTGGGTGCGCAATATTTTCTACCAAAATTGGTGAAATTAATTCAGATCCAGAAAAATACTTAGGTAAGGAAATTACTGTGAGCGGCACTGTTACGAACAGTTTAAAAGTCGGAAAACTCTCAGGATATGTTATTGAAGATTCAACTGGTTCAATTAAAGTTTCTAGTGAATCCCTTCCTGCACCCGGGAGCAATGTCACAATTAGCGGCACCTTGGTTCATGATAGTTTTTTTGGTTATTATATTCTGGCAAAAAACTAGATGCAGGGAGCAAACTTACCCTGCCCCTTGCACTTGGACACTGATCTTTAATGAAAATGATTACTTTGCAGTTATTTGTTCTTAAATACTAAAACGTGGCTATGATCGCCTTCTGTTGAGCAATAAATTATTTCTTGTTCGAAAAAGAATATTTTCGAAATTTCTCTCCCTATGTCCCAAGCTAAAGGAGTCAACGGGCGGCCCTGCCCAATTGTATTTGACACTTCGATTATGATTATGGCATTTTTTTTCATTACCTTTTTGATCTGCTTATATATTCTTCCAATATCTTTCAAATATTTTGAGTAACTCCCAATTTTTGTATAATTTGTAAATGGATCTTCCTTATCAAAGTATCTCATATAGGGAGGAGAAGTTATGGAAAAGTCAAACTTTGGCAAGTTATACGATCTGAGTTTTAGGGAATTACCATGTATGATTTTACATGGCTCTTTAATCCGCTCGTTAATGTATTCATATTGACTTTTGTCATATTCTATCCCAATAACTGTTCGTCCCAATTGTTGGCCTACAAACAACGTTGTACCAAAACCAGCAAAAGGATCTAAGATTCTATCCCCTCTTTTTGTAAATTTACGGATGAACATTTCAACAAATTCTTCGGTATACCGAATATCCGTATCTCCATTGAATTTAATTTTTTTCAGTTTGCTAGAAATTAAAAACCAGGAATTTTCCAGATGTAATTCTTTCATGTTTACTAATAAGAATATGCCATTTAAAGGTTCTCCTAAACTTCCCCCATTTTCAAGTTTATATCTATACTGAACCAACTAACTCGGACATACTTATGTGTTGGTTCAGAACTACCAAACCAACTCGTAGTATCACCCAACCAATTACTGTGAGGCATTTGGTTGGTTTGGTATATGAAAATTTCTGATGGCGAGTACAATAAGCTAGATGCCTATCAATCAGAATAAATTGCAGGGAGCAAAGCTCAATGTGGAATCTATGGTCTTAACTCGAGGAGTTAATTTATTTAATTGTATCGATTAAAGATAGAAATTATGTTTATATTTCAATTCAAACCTCTGGTAGTTGAAACAAAATCTCCGAAAATATGGTCAATTGGTGCAATACAAAAAGAAATTGGAGCAAACTGTCAGGAAGAATTAGCTAGACAAATTTTGAAAATTACAGAACCAAATAAGATAAAACAAAAAATCGCTGCAGTAAAAACAGCTATTCAAACTATTGCTAAAGTCTTCGGAGATAGTACTGGTTATGTTATTCGAGCTCTTGAAAGTGATAAGCTTGCCGAATTTTTTATTAGAGACCCTAAAAAAGCAACTGACATTTTCGTTGAGTTTTATAAAGCTGCAGGAGACCGTGCATGGCATATATTTTTATCTTTTACGGCTCATGAAAAAAGTGCAGAATTATTTACAAAATATCCGTATAGGTTTGTTGAACTGGTTAAAGCTGCAGGTACAGGCATTACACTCATTGCTTTTGAAAACGATAAAATAGCTCATTCTTTTGTTAAAGAACCTAAGAAAATAGTTGATGCTTTTATTGTGATTCTCAAAGCCGCAAAAAATTTCCGAGGTAGTATATTCCCAGCTTTTAAAAATGATACACTTTCAGAGTACTTTATTAAAGATCCTAAGAGGTTTGCTGATCAGTTTGCAGATATTATAAAATCCGTTGGGAAAAATCAAAACGATGTTTTTGAAGTTCTTGCAAGTGATAAAATTGCCCGGTTGTTTGTCAAATATCCAGATCAATTTATCCAACTAGCCAGGGTTGCAAAGGACCATACCAGTTACGTATTTAAGTCTCTTGCAAACGATCTGATCTTAGATCCATTTATTAAAGATCCTAAGAAGTTTACCGATGCATTTGTTGAGATGACTAAGATTGCAGGAGTCCATGCTATCCATGCATTATACCTACTTAGAAATCCAGAGGTAAGGGAATTTTTTGCGAATTCTTCTTCTACTTTTAAGAGAATTGTTAGAGCCAGAGCATTTGCAAGACAATTAGGTGTTTCTCAAGATGGCGAAATTTTATTGAATTTGGTCTGGGGATTAACAATACTCGGCGAAGAAAAAATAAAAACGTTATATCAAGCTTTCGGTATTACTTATTTTTTGAGATACACTAAAAATACGTTGGATGAAACCTACAAAAATGCCATTTCGAATTCTGATAAACCCGTTGCATTGATAGTTTTTAATAAATGCGATTTTGATGGTGCATTCTATAGAGAGGGTCTGACATTGGATGGATTGACTAAGTTTTATAGGGTCGTGATTGTTGAAACGGATAATGAAAAAGATTTCTATGAAAGAGTGGAAGCTACTGGAAAGAGCAAAAAAATATCTCTGTTAATAATTGGAGGACATGGTACTCCTCAGTCTATAAGGTTAGGTGGTAAGCATATTGAACCTGACTCTGTAAATTTATCTGATGAAGAGAAATTAGATGGAAGATATGAACTCGATTTAACCGATGAAGAAGAAATTAAGCATAGAAATATAAGACAATGGATGGCACCAAACTCAACTATTGCTCTAATTGCCTGTGCTACAGGTTTACTTGAAAGCTCGATAGGTGCAATGATATCCTCCTCTTTTGGTGCAAAAATCTTGTATGCACCCAGGTTTAATTCTTCTGAAACTGTTTTTCACCTTTCGTATGAAGGAGAATTAGACACGGTTACATATAATGTACCAGTCTCCACTTTTAGCGAGGGTCGATTAGTAAGTTTAAAACCCAACAAATAGCTCGGTGAATTTGATAGAAAATTTTGTGTTTATAGAAAAAAACTAAATGCAGGGAGCAAAACCTCAGATCAGTCCTGAGGACGCACACGTCTTTTTGCCCTTTTTGTCGAGGTCGTTCTAAGGGCTGAGGCTTATAAATGCTGCGCTATGATTGAACTCCAAATACTTAACCTAGGTTAAGCAAATCAGCTCTTTAGTTGACCTACATATGTATAAGATGGGCCATTTTTATGTGCTTACGATATAACGTATACCTTTAAATACTTCATCAACGATTATACTAAATGGAAGAACGCATTTGGAAAATCATCGAAAGCTGGAATTATTGGACTAGAAAGCCAGATCTTGGAATTCCCAGAGATGTAACTGAAAAAGCCAAAGAACTGATACATGGACCAGATGCAGTTTATTTCTATGGACCCAGGCGTTCAGGAAAAACGACTGTGTGCCTCCAGATCCTCTCTTTCCTTGCAGATAAGCATGGAAAACACTCCTGCCTTTATGTTAACTTTGAGGAGCCATCGTTCTCAGGATTACTCTCGACCTCATTCCTTGATGATATTATGGCAGAATTCACCAAAACGTTCAATAAAAAACCAAAATATATTTTTTTAGACGAAATTCAAAATGTTCCTAACTGGGAGAAGTGGGTAAGGGTAAATGTAGATAAAAAAACTTTCAAGATTTTTGTCACAGGTTCATCTGCAAAACTATTAAGTTCTGAATTCTCTACTACGTTAGGAGGTCGGGGCTTAGGTTTCCTTGTACTTCCCTTTTCCTTTAAAGAGTTCAAAAAAGTTCACCCTAAAGCAGCTCTAAAAGATTATTTGGAAATTGGAGGTTATCCTGCAGTCGTTTTGGAAAAAAATCCTGAAAAACGTCTTCGTATGCTCGAAGAATACTTCGATAGTGCTATAACCCGAGATATCTCCACAAGATACGAAGTAAGAGATGTACCTACGTTGCGAACTCTTGCAGTATATGTTATAACTAATTCTGGAAAATTGTTCAGCTATAACAAGCTCAGAGCAATGACTGGTCTTTCTTTTGATGCCATTAAGATGTATTTGTCCTATCTTGAAGATGCTTTTATTGCATTTCATGTACCTGCATTTTCATATTCGTTGAAGAAGGCAATGGAAAAACCAAGAAGATATTATGCTTATGATACGGGTTTACAGGCTGCGATTTCAAAGTCATTCTCATTAGATTTCGGTAGAAGAACTGAAAATGCAGTAGCAATTGAACTTCTAAGGTCAGGAAAAGAAATTCAGTATTACTCTAATGATTTTGAAATAGATTTTATTGTTAAGGAAGGCCTTGAACTTACAGCCATTAATGTTTGTGCAACGCAAGAAGCACCCGCACGGGAAACGTCTTCATTGGAACAGTTTTCAAAAGAGCATAAAACCAAAAAGACGTTTTTATTGAGTGGCGAGAAACAGATCACTCAATGGTTTACGTTATAGCGTAAACCTTTGAACAGCCTAAGTTTTGCCCTTTTTGTCGAGGTAAATAAATCGCTAGTTCTATATAAATGCTGGCCTGAAGGAAGTTAGGTAATTGACTGAGCAGAAAATTTTCCTGCATTGATAACATAGGATCGAAACAGAGAAAACGAATTAAGATAAATAAAGATGATTTATGATGATATTTTAAATCTCTATTAGCAGTTAAATATTTGATGATTTTTGCACTTTTATTCTTGTTGGTCGGTACCTACCTGCTTCTTAAAGGATCAGAATGGGTGACAGATTCTTCTAATACGGTGGCAAGTAAACTTGGAACAACTAATATTGCAGTAGGTCTGATATTTGTTTCAATAATGCTTAGTCTTCCTGAACTGCTAGTTGCTTTATCAGCATTAATAAAGAATCATGAGCAAATCAGCGTAGGGGTAAGTCTTGGTTCGGTTATTGTAAACTTAGGGCTTGTACTTGGCATAACTGTTTTTCTTAAAACAATTCGCATACCAAAACACGTAGTTACCCGAGATGGCATATTTATGCTCGTGGCAACTTTAGTCGTTTCATTAATCGCACTTGAAGACCTAAAAATCACACAACGGGATGGGTTGATATTTATATTATTGTTCATAGCTTATACAGTAAACGTATACGTCCAAGAAAAACAACTTGCAAATAGTGAAAAGAAAAAAGAAGCAGAAGCACTCTCAAAAACATTGATCAGTTTTGGAAAAATGCACGAGTTCACATCGGTAAAAAATGGCAGTCATATTTTTATAATAGGCGGAATTTTGTTGCTTGTTGGATCAGAACTATTCACACGCGGGTTGATTGAACTTGGAATTGTGTTTAGTATCTCTGACACCCTGCTGGGGGTGACCCTAGGCGCTTTAGGGCCGAGTTTACCGAATCTTATCGTGGCAATTCAAGCTTCGAGAAAGGGTTTTGACGAATTGGCAGTTTCGCAATCCATAGGTTCCAATATATTCACTCTCTTTTTCACACTTGGAGTTGTTGCGCTAGCACAACCGATACTACTACCAGCTAAATTCGGATTGATAACTGCTCCAGCACTAATAATAACTACACTCGTATCATTCGTATTTCTGCTCAAAGGAAAAATGGGCAAAACCGAAGGTTTGATTCTACTTGGATTGTATGGAGCTTCGGTATTGGCAGAATTTCTATTGTAGTTCATATAATTTAATTAACTTTTATTCTGATGCAAAGATAGAAAAAGGTGAAGAAGTGAAGTTACTGCTCATATTTGTCGGTCTTTTCCTATTTGGTTGTAATTCAACACCTAACTGCCATTCTGACAATGGATTGCCTGATTCAAGCTGCACCCCCCGGAGCTATAAATCCGAATGTAACGCAAGAGAATATCCAACAAACAATCTGCGCTAGTGGATTTACAACAACTATAAGGCCGTCCACATACTATACAAATAATCTCAAAAAACAGGGTATAGTAGATTATGGCTATTCGGATACAAACATGAGTCAGTACGAAGAAGACCATCTGATACCCCTGGAACTTGGTGGACATCCAACAGACCCAAGGAACTTATGGCCCGAATATGGATCCATACCTAACGCAAAAGACAAAATAGAGAATTTATGCCATAAAAAAGTTTGTGACGAAGACATGCCGTTAGATGAAGCGCAGAAAGAAATCGTTACTGATTGGCATACAGCTTGCCAATGATCACCTTCACGTACTTCTCAAGTTTTCCCTGAACTCGCGTTAGATAGGAAGACAGGCAGAAATGTATCCAGAAATAAGTACTCGCCCCAACCACGCAGCAAACTGCGTGGCTTACCAAGTTGGGAATAAAAAACATCCCATCTATCTATTCTTAAGATCTAAAATGAAAATTGGAAAATATGAATTTGCAATAATGGATTTATTGTTAGTTTTCGTCCCTATCTCTTTACTCTTAAGCTATAGTGGACTTGGGGACAGTACAACATTGTTTACTGTGTCCCTTCTGGCAATCCTACCTCTTGCATCCAAGATGGGCCATGCCACCGAAGAACTTGCTAAAATATACGGAGGGCAGCTTGGAAGTCTATTAAACGTGACATTTGGAAACGCAGCAGAATTGATCATTGCATTAATTGCGATTAATAAAGGACTTGAAGAATTGGTGAAGGCGTCAATTGCAGGAAGTATCATAGGAAACCTGCTTTTTGTTCTTGGACTAAGTATGTTTGTAGGTGGGCTAAAAAACAAGGAACAAAAGTTTTCAACTAATTTGGCTGGTCTCAACTCAACAATGCTCTTAATCGCATTTATGAGCATAATGATACCGAGCCTGTTCCATTTTGTGCCAGTAGAGCACAGGGGAAATGACGAGCAAACCCTTAGTACGGTGGTTTCGATATTGTTAATTGGAACATACGTACTTAGCATGGTCTTTTCGCTTAAAACACATCAGCATCTCTTTAGGGAAAGTGAAGAAGAACGGAAAGAAAAACCACATTGGAGTAGGAATTTTTCTATTACGGTACTTGCATTATCAACTATCGCACTTGCACTAGTCAGTGAAGTTTTTGTAGGTCACATTGAGGCAGTCGGTCATCAATTTGGTTTAACTGAACTGTTTATCGGTGCAGTTATAGTTGCCTTAGTGGGCAATGCAGCAGAACACATAAGCTCAGTTTCCTTTGCTTTGAAAAATAATATAGATTTGTCAATCAATGTCACTGTCGGCTCAAGCCTGCAAATAGCGATGTTTGTTGTTCCGATTTGTGTCCTTGTAGCATCACTTATCAATAAGACGATGGATTTAGTGTTTACACCATTTGAGATAATAGCTGTTTTTGCCAGTATTTTAATCGTAAATGAAATCTCAAGTGATGGAAGATGCAATTGGTTTGAAGGGGCACAACTAATGATAATGTACTTGATAATTGCAACTCTTTTCTTCTTTGTTCGATAGATTCTGGAGCGAATCCCTATTTGTAGACAACCAGTTAAGCCGCATTTATGTTTAATTCCGAACCGCGGAGGGGGAAACGTTCTCTTCGTGGGAATTGCATCAGTTCCTTTTGTAAACAGCGTACATGACTGCCACATAAGCCAGATAGCCGGCCACCTGAAGGTCGCTCGGATCGCCATCATAGCCTATCAGACCCTTGAACACGCCTCCGATCGCTCCTTTCTCATGGAGAAGCGGATAGGTGCCATCAGGATTCTGTGGCGGGTTTATATCGTACACATGCTCGATCCACTCTGGAAGCACTTTCGCCTCTTGGAGTTCATGCAGCCCTTGAGAGAAGAGCCCGGCGGTAAGCAGGACAAGTATGACCGTGGTGGCCTTGAAGAAGAGACCAATGTTGAATCTTACAGCATATTCGAAAACTAGGATGCCTACTATCACTGCTGCTGCAATACCGAGGAATCCGCCAAGAAGCGATATTGCACCGGCATTGATGTAAATGCCAGCCATAAACAATACTGATTCTACAGACTCGCGAAGAGTAGCGGTTAGGGCAAGCAGGAAAAGGCCGAACATTCCATTCTTCTCGAGCACGACTTTAACTTCACTTTGGAGATTCTCCACTATCTTTTTCTGCTTTACTACCCAAAGGATTAGCCAGCTCACGAGAGCGGCGGTTGTGATCATGAAGAATCCTTCAAAAATTTCCTCATGGTCCTCGAACTCTATTTTCAATGCCTGGAAAGCGAATACAAGCGCTATGCTTATCAATATACCTGAGCACACACCAAGCCAGACGTGTTTCTCCTGATCTTGGTTCTTGGTCTTGTGGAGGTAAGCAAGGATGATACCGATGACGAATGCCACTTCAAGACTCTCTCTAAACATCACGATAAACTCTGCGATCATGAATGGTATAGATGGCATTTAGACGAATATATATTGTAGCCGAAAAGAATTAGGTTTTGAAAGAAATCCTAAATGATGATAGTTTATTCAATTTTTACCCTCAAAAGTTTTACTGAATTCAGTAATACTGCAACATCTGGTACTAGGTGTATTGCTGCTGCCTCGACTGGTCCTATGATATGTGAGAGTACAAGTATGATGCCGATGACGTGCACGACTCCTACCCCTACGAATAGATTTTCTTTGATGGTACGATACGAGCGTTTGCTTATTGCCTTTGCGCGTGCGATTTTGAGCAGGTTATCATCTACAAGGACGATGTCTGCCACATCCATTGCTGCCTGTGTACCACTTGCCCCTATTGCAAGTCCAATGTTTGCTTGTGCAAGTGCTGGGGCATCGTTGATTCCATCACCGACCATTGCAACCATGCGCCCTTGTTTTTGCAATGTTTTGATGTAATCGATTTTTTCTTCTGGTAGCAGATTTGCCTTCCATTCGCTAATGCCTATCGCTTGTGCAACAGTTTGCGCACTTTTTTCATTGTCTCCTGTGAGCATGTAGAAATGTTTGACCCCGCTTGTGCGTAGCAGCTCGATGGCTTTTTTTGCTTCTGGACGAATCGTATCGCTAATGGTAATCGCACCGATGAGGCTATTATCCACTGCGATGAATATGGTTGTTTGTGAGATCTCCTGAGAAATTGGGATATTGTTTTCGCTAAAGAATTCTTTATTACCCACTAGGACAGTTTTCCCTTTCACAGTAGCACGTACTCCCCTACCGTGCACTACAATAAATTGTGTTGGTTCTGCCACACTGACTTTTTGTTGCATTGCGAATGCGACAATAGTTTTTGCGATAGGATGGCTTGATCGTCGGTCTGCGGCAGCTGCAAACGCAAGAACTTCTTTTTCAGTGTACTTTTTGTCGTATGATATGACTGAGTGAACACTTGGTATGCCGCTTGTGAGTGTACCTGTTTTGTCAAACACGAAAGTATCTACTTTTGCAAGTTCTTCAAGGTAGAGTCCTCCTTTGATAAGAATTCCTTCTTTCGCTGCACGTGCAACACCTGAAATTGTTACAAGTGGCGTAGCAAGCCCAAGCTCTGCTGGGGATGTGAATATGAGTACCGCAATAACCATTTTCACATCTCGCGTATACAAATATACTCCAATAACAAAGAGGAATACAATCGGAATGAGGTATGAAGCGATTTTATCAGTAAGTTTTTCGATTGGTGCTTGATTTTGCTCTGCATCTTCCACCAGCTTAATAATACGTGCAAAGACGGTGTCTTGTACAAGTTTGGTTACTTGAATATTGATTGCACCACTAGTAACAATGGTACCGGCGTAGACAGTGTCGTCTTCATTCTTCTCTTGCGGAGTATTTTCACCTGTGATTGGTGCTTGGTTGATTGTTGCAGTTCCTTTAATGACAACGCCATCGACTAGTATTCTTTCACCAGTGCGAGCAAGAGTGAGATCACCAATACGAACCTCCTCTATTTTTACTGTTGTCTCTTTGTTGTTTCGATAAACTATGGTGGTTGTTGGGATTGTACCAATAAGATCTTGAATTGAAGCTCGCGTTGTTTCAGTATTGACACTGGCTATATACTCTGCGATCAAGATAATCATGAGTACTATCGCCGCAGCAAGATACTCTTGGCCTAAGATGCCTATAATAACAGCAATTGAAATGAACAGTTCAGTTCCAATTTTTCTCTCATGTATTAGCTCCAAAACAGCCGTCTTAATAAGTGAGTAGACCCCAAATCCTATCGCTACAAGAAGTGCTGGAAACGGAAGAATTTGCATCCAGAATAAAATACTTGCAAGACCAACTATGCCAATACGGATTATCTCCATACGATGCTCTTTAGCAAAAAGAAAATTCAGATATTTCATGAGATCATATGCGATCCATTCCTTTTAACTCTTTCAGTGCAGCAGCCTCTCCAGATCTTCAAAGTCACAGTGCCTCAAAGATTTTTCAAAAAATCCCCAACTTTCTCAAGCTTTATCCCGACAGAGAATTCTGGAGTGGTTGGAGATCCAATAGAAGCGTAGGTCCTATGACTGAGGCAGTTGTAAAGAATTACCTTAAGAAACAGGATATCACTCAGAAAAAACTATCAGAATTCAATTAACAAGCATTGCAGATACGGCGAGCTTGCTCGTCGAGTGAGCACTAGCAGTAGGGTCATAAGGGCAAAGCCCATAGCTCATACGATCGAGCATAGCAACGCTATACACTACTCATAGACTCCTTCTATGCTTTTTTCTTTGCTTAAATATTATGCTTATCAGGAATACACCAAACAAAATTAGGACAATTGTTCCACCTGGAGGCAAATCAAGATAAAATGACGTAACTACCCCCAAAATTACGCTAAAAAGTGCAATCAAAACCGAATAGATCATTGTTTTTTTGAACGAACTTGCTATTTGGAAAGCTGTGACTGCTGGAAGAACAAACAAAGAGGAAACAAGAAGAATGCCAACCGCTCTTATCGCAACAACTACGGTCATCGCAATAATTATCACAAAGAGCCGATCTATAAGTTCAACATTAATCCCGCTTGTTTGGGCAATTTCTGAATTAAACGAAATAAAGACCAGTTTTTTGTAAAATAGTGCTAAAAACGCGAGCGAAAGTATGAATACTGTCCCTATTATCAGCAGGTCCATGTTGTTAAGGGCCAGAATGCTTCCAAATAAATAGCTAAACAAATCAACATTAAATCCCTTACCTATTCCAATTATTACTACTGCCAATCCCATTGCAACTGATAAAACTATTGCAGTTGCTGATTCCCCATAAACTTTGAGTTTTTTTATCAGTTCCTGTACTCCAAGTGCACTTGCAGCAGTAACTACTAATGCAGATGTAACTGGATAAATGCCCAGCAACAAACCAATAGCAACTCCTCCAAACGCTGCATGTGCAAGTCCATCTCCAAGGAGTGAAAGCCTTTTGAGAACCAGAAAGACTCCTAAGCTTGCACAGAGTAGTGCAACTAATATTCCGCCAATAAAGGCACGTTGCATAAATTCATAGGTTAATACTTCGAAAACCATTCAATCACTTGTGCATGTGATGAAACATCTGCACTTTTTTGCCATAAACCTGCTCAAGCAACTCTTCCATTTTTTCCGATTTTGATTTACAGCATATGTTATGGTTTATGCTTATGATGCTCTGGACATAATTCGGAATGACCCCCACATCATGGGTTACGATTATGATGGTCACTCCAAGTTCGGAATTAAGCTTATGTAAAATCTCATAGAAACTTTGTTGTACTTTTAGATCTACTCCTACAGTTGGTTCATCAAGTATCAGCAATTTTGGGTTAGATGTCAATGCAAGAGCTATCAAAACTTTTTGTTGCTGGCCCCCTGAAAGATTGGAAAACTTTCGGCCAAGCAATTTTTCCAAATCGAGCATTTTTACTATTTTTTCTTTTTCCGAGCACGATCCCTCTTTTAGTGAAATTACCTCACTTATGCTTCCAGGAAAATTTTCTTCAATTGAACCTTTTTGGGGTATATAGCCAATTTCATTCCAATCTCTGAACTCGGATATGTCTTTGCCAAAAAGTTTTATTGAGCCGCCAGTGGGATTTAGCAATCCAAGGATAATTTTTATCAAAGTTGTTTTTCCTGAGCCGTTAGGACCAATCATCGCTACAAATTCGCCTTTTCCTATTTCAACTGAAATATTATTCAGAACTTCATTTTCGTTATAGGAAAATGATAAATCCTTGATTTCGATAACGTCCATTAGCTGCACTCCAAAGCCAATCTTAGGTTAACTAAATTTCTTCTCATCATCTTAAAATAGTTATCCTTAGGATTCTTGCTTCCTTCTATTGGATTTAATTCCAGAGCCTGCGCGCCGACTTCGCTCGCTATTGTTTGGGCTATTCTTGGATCAACCAATTCTTCATAAAATACATATTTTATTTTATCTTTTTTTGCTGCATCAACTAGTTCTGCTAACTTCTGAGGGCTGGGCTCAGCATCAGGATTAAGCCCGGATATTGATGTCTGCTTGAACCCGTAGTCTTTGGATAAATAAGAGAATGCATTGTGCGTAGTGAGTATTGTGTCTTTATTACAGTTTGATAAAACGTTTTTGTATTCTTCATCCAATTTTTGCAGCTCAGAAACATATGCAGCGGCATTTGTCTCGTATTTATTCTTATTTCCAGGATCTGTTTGTTCTAAACCGTCTTTGATGTTCTGGGTCATGATGATCATTCTTTGCGGTGATAGCCATATATGAGGATCTTTTGGCATTTCTTTTGCTTCTTCTCCAGTCGCATCCATCAATCCGATCCCCTCACTTGCCACTATTACATTAACCTTTTTGCTTAAGCTACTTGCCAATTTTCCTTCAACTGCATCAAAACCTAGTCCTGAAATTACAAATACATTTGCATTTTGCAGATCAGCAACCTGGCTAGGAGTCGGTTCATACTCATGAGGTTCTACTCCAGCAGGAATAAGTGATGAAACATCTGCCAAGCCAAATGTTAAATTCTTCGTAATATCGTAAACTGGGTAAATTGTAGTTACTACGGTTAATTTTCCGTTTTGATTTTCTTTAACTGGTGCACTGCATCCTACTAGCAAAAGCACGATAAGTCCAAAAATCACAAACTTTATCTTCTTCATGATTTTGTTAGGTTAGCAAATACTTAATAAAGTTTTGCTATAAAGTTATTAACTTATCTAATAAAATGAGATAAAATTAATAAGTTTAGCAAATTGATAAAATGAAAGTAATCGACAGGTCCTTGTATCACGAAGTCCTCTCGGATCTAAATTCTATCCAAAAGAAGCTTGGCTTCAAAAACCGATCAAAGTTTCTTAGAGCAACAACCCAGTCCTAGCTAAACAAATACCGTATTATGGGTCACTAAAACTATAATCAAGTAAATTATTGGTGGTTCTCTCCTTGAATCTTACAAAATTCTGTCAATTTTTACAGTAAATATAATATAGTCTAACGAGATATCAAATTGACCATGAAAACCAAACGCATGGTCTCGAAATTCGAGGAATTTGGAGAGATGGTGCCGACAAGGCACCAGATCGTAATCGGAGATGCCTATAACATGGCAGAGCTGGACAACGAATCCATCCAGCTGGTTGTGACAAGTCCGCCTTATTTTAATGTCAAGGACTATGGCACGGAAAATATCGGATCTATTGACAGCTATGCAGGCTATTTGAAATCGTTAAGGCAGGTATTCGAGGAATGCTACCGCGTCTTAGCAAAAGGCCGCTATGTCTGTGTGAATATTTCCGACGTCATCAGCAATGGAAGAAAATACCCGATCCACGCACACTGCATAAGCATACTGCAAAGATGCGGCTTCAAGTACGTTGACAATATCATCTGGAAAAAACCATCGGGCAGAAAAAACGGAAATTGCTCCGGAGCTTCAAAAAGATTCGGCTTGCTCATTCAACACCCCTATCCGATGTATTACTATCCAAACAATATCTACGAGCATATTCTAGTTTTCAGAAAAGGCGATTTCGACTATAAGACGCTGACGCACGACATGAAAGAGGATTCAAAGCTCAATATCCGATATGCCAGACTTCATTGGAATACTGATATTTGGGAAATGATGCCAGAAACAAGGAAGGGGCATCCTGCGATGTTTCCGGAGCAGCTCCCGGAAGCCTTGATCAGATTGTACACCTATAAGGGAGAATCTGTCCTAGATCCTTTTCTGGGAAGCGGGACCACCAGTGCCGTGGCCAAAAAATTGTGTAGGAGTTCAGTAGGGTACGAGATCAATGGGGCTTATCTGGAGCTCATAAAAAAGAAGGCCGGGTACTGCGAGGATCCCCATTCCTTTGAAATTATCGTCAAAAAACCTCGAGGTGAAATGATATGAAAAAAGAGTTAGCGGTAGCCCTGCTTTTTGTTGGGTTAAGTTTTGCAACTTTGACTATCCCGCCGGATCAGCCTATCTGCAATCTTTATGGCATGATCCAGGTTCTGGGGACTGTTGCGGGCATTCTGGTTGCTGCCTATGCCGGGTTTATCCTTGCCAGCAGCCACGAGATAATGGAAAAGAATGCGGCCAAGGCCTTGCTGGGAGGCGTGATTATCGGCCTGATAATCATCTGGATAGCCCCTGTGCTTGTGAAAACGCTGGTAAATTCAGCCGGGATATGCGGGTGGTAGATTGACACTAGCAGACATAGCAAACGATATAACAATGCTTTCAGCACTTGCCGGAATCATCATGATTGCATATTCCGGCTTCATGCTGATAACTACCCGTGACCCAGCCATGAAAAACCAATGGAAGGAGGTCATTCTTGGGGTCGTGATTGGCCTTTGCATCGTTTTCATGGCGCCTTGGCTGGCTTCTGTTTTCTCAGGGGGTACCTATTGCGGGTGATGCCATGAAAGAACTCCTATTATTGCTTTTGTGCGGTATTGCAGTCGCTGTTCCAGCCTGTCCTTACTATACATATAAGGACTATGTTGAGGCCAGTAAATACATCCAGCCTTCAAAGCCTGCAGATACGATCTTGCAATACTGCAATTTTAACTTCGATCCAATTTGCATTCTGGCAAATGCGTTTAATACGACCGAAGACAAGAAACTTTTCATAGCTGAAGCAATAGGCAACAATTCCTATGAAAATATTTTCCAATGGAACCAGAAAATACCTTTTGGAAAATGGTTTAATGTTACCAAAAGCTCGAAAAACATTAAGGACGCGTGGGTCAGCCTTGCCTATTTCAGTCCCTCAGTTTATGACAACGGCACTTATCTGCTGAATTCAACAAGCAAGGTTTTCATAAAGGAGAATTTCACTTTTGTAGTTGATACAAGAAAATTAGGCGGGGATTGTAATGACAATTTCAGGATTTGCGGCTATGATTATTCTGTTTCAACGAAAAACATAAGCTCCAATCTTACGGCGACACTTAACGTAAAAAGCGAGTATCTGGTAGACCGCTATCATTTGGTAACTCATTGCGATATGACCGGCTGCTGGGTTACTTGTGATTACTATCGGACGGACAGCTTCAAGGACAGCATAAGCGTTTCTGATTCCAAGAAAATCAAGTATGAAAATTTCACGCCTGATTCAAATTACTCTGTTGCAGCTTACTACAATGGCCTGGCTGAAGTTCTGGTAAATGCAAACAACTCTAAAGTATATTTTCAGATTGGCAATTCCACTTTTGACAAAACAAATTACACTTACAAAACCCGCTATGAGCTGGAGCCGTACAATGTGCTTATAAAAGAAATTGTACCGCTAAACAAAACCTCTGAATATGGGTTAAGTATTTTGGAAAGAAATAATTCTGCATTCAGGATTCTAGTTCCTTACTCTCCAAACTGCTCATTGACAATTTCTGGGCATTTCAACTCCAAAACTATTAGCGGCTGCAATCTTTCCGATGTTGGAAACTCTACCAAATCCGAGAAAGTAGAAATAAAACAGCCAGCATTTTTTGATTCCCTACTTTCTCTGGCAGAGCTTGGAATTGCTTTCTACATTTTGTATCAAATCGGAAAAAAGGTGATGCCTCATGCTTAAACAAACACTCATCTTATTGCTATTGCTGCCGTTGGTATTTCCAACATCTATAAATTTTCAGGTTCAGAATCAGTCATGCCCGGATAATGCAAATTTCCTTCAGGTTCTTTACAACCTGCCGACCTGCATTGTTGAGAAATTCTTTAGCTCATTGATCAGCGGTTTTGTTTATGGTGCAGAACAGTTCCTGCAAAACGCCCTGAATTTCATAATCAAAGGCCCTGACATAACCCTGTTCTGTTCTCCTTACACAAACGTTATGAAAGTCCTAGAAAGTCTTTATTCGCTTGCCTTAATGGGAGTAGGAGCTTACTATATTGCCAGTGCGGCAGAGCCTGAAAAAATGAATGATGCAAAGGCATGGCTTCATAGAATAATCTTCATGATCGTTGCCCTGTCGGTTTCGTACAATCTTTTCAGTATGATACTCCAGCTCAATCAATACATAACAAATTCACTTTACAACAGTGCATTGGATAATCTGAGCATACAGGCTACATTCTCATCCATAGTATTCGGATTTGTCATATCATTCAATTTCATTTTAGTGGCAGCACTAACGTTTTTTACTTTGTTGATCCGCTACATAATGATCCCGTTTCTGCTGCTCTTATTTCCAGTTGGAATTTTCCTTTACTTCATCCCATACACAAAAAAATGGGGTTCGTTCATGCTCAAGTTCATACTTCTTATCGTATTCATGACCAGCATTGACGCGCTGCTGGTCTCTGGATTATCTGCTTTGTTCAGCACAAATGACCCTAACCTTGCAGGCGGCTTTGTTCAGGGCATGAGCCTGATGCTTGGCTTTGGGCTTATCGGCTTTGTAAATCTCATCATCTACCTTGTCGCCGTCCTTTCAGTCGTTGGAGAAGGGATGAAAGCAATGGAAGGCGTGCTTTCAATAGCCTGGAAGATTGCCATGCTGGCAGCATTTTTGTGAGGTGTTAGAATGGCTTATGATATTCCAGACGAAATAAAATACCGGGAAAAAATATTCCTGCATTTTGATATAAAACAGCTTGGCTATCTTGTCGCTTTCCTGATCCTTGCAGGGTTGGCTTATAGCCTTCCAATAATGCAGGAAGGTAAAATGACCCTCGCTTTCCTTTTGCTATTGCTTGGGCTGGGCTTTGCGCTTTTTGACCTTGAGAAGAAACTGCTTGACAGATGGAGATATCTGACCAATCCACGGCTAGGGGGAGCGCTTGACAAAAAGATAAGGGCGTTTGTAGGCATAAAAAAAATAGAGGACGATGTAATTTACCTGGATAACAAAGAAATGAGGGCAGTAATCCTTGTAAAGCCCATAAACTTTGAATTGCTGGATGAGGCAAAACAGAAGTCAATCACCTTGAATTACAGGGATTTCCTGAACCAGCTCTCCCATCCAATCCAGATACTGATAAGGACGGTAAATGTGAGCCTTGCGGACTATTTCAGCAACCATGAGGCAAAGATATTGAAGACAAAAGATGAGAGCCTTATCGCATTGTACAACGACTTCAAGGTGTATGAAGAAGGCTTCATCAAAGAGCATTTTGTAAAGGAAAGATTGTACTACATCGTCATTCCATACGACCCTGCCGCTTCACAGTACGCAAAGCATCGGACAACGTATAAAAAAGTGGGCTATTCGGAAAAACGGAAGGATGCCCAGCTAAGGGAGTTTGACGAAAGGGTAAAAATAATACAGACAAAGCTGGGCAACTGCGGGCTTGTGAGCTATCGCCTCACCACTAACCAGCTCATCTCATTGATTATGTCCTATTTTGAGGGCTATATCGAGGTTAATGAGGACTATCTCTGGAGGATTTCGACCTGCGAATTGTTCTTGAAGGAGCGTGAGCAAGATGGATGAAGAAAAAGATATTATAATCGAACATAAAAGACCAAGACTCTTTACGCCTGAAGAAGTGGACAGGCTAATTGCTGAAAAGATAAACATAGAAAAGCCAAGGAAAAACTGGTTTGTTCTGCCTGCTTTTCTTACCCAGAAGCATGAAAGGCCAATCTCCAAGGATGAGATATTTTCCTATCTTATAACCCCTTCCTACGTTGAAATAAGACCGGATTATGCAAGAATAAACGAAACATATCATCGAGTCATTCAGGCAGTTGGATACCCGAGAAAAGTTGAGGATGGATGGCTTGGTGCATTCCTGAACAAGAATGAGAATTATGATATTTCAATCCACCTATACCCTTCAGTAATAAATGATACGCTAACATTTTTGCAGAATCAGATAATGAAGCAGACCGCTGACCTGATCTCCAGCACAGCAAAAGGAACGCCTAACCCTTCGTTGGAAATAAAGCTTGCGGATACGAAAAAGCTTTACGATGCACTCTATAAGGGCGAGGAGAAACTGTTCAGGATTTCATTATACATTGACAACAAGGAGGCAACCCTGGAGAACCTGAATCTGCTTACTGAAAAATGCAAGTCCAACCTCAACGGCTTATTGATCATTCCAAAAACAACAAATTACAGAATGTATGAAGGGCTGCGCTCCTGCCTGCCATTAAGCATTGATGAGCTGAGCGTGCAGCAGGAGTTTCCAACTTATCCTTTAGCTGCAACGTTCCCTTTCCTTTCATCCTCTGATTCTGATAAAAAGGGCATCCTGTTTGCACATGAAGAAGAGACCCTTAACCCGATCTTCATAGATTTTGGTACAATGTCGAACAAGCATTTTTTTATCCTTGGGATAAGCGGTTCAGGAAAAAGCTACACTGCAAAATACCTCATGCTTCAGATACTTTTTGCAGAGGCTACCAAGATATTCATACTTGACCCGAACGCGGAATACAAGGAGATCTGCAAGAAATTCGGCGGGGAAAATATCGAGCTTTCAAGGGTTTCAAAATCAATGATAAATGTATTTGACCTTGCAGGCCAGGATCTTGGCAGCAAGCTCCTTACCCTTGTTTCAATATTCGACATAATCGTTGGAGGGTTGAGCGAAAGCCAGAAAGGGGTGCTTAACCGGGTACTGCCCCGCGTTTATGAGCAGAAAGGGATTTTCAGGAACGATCCGGAAACATGGAAAAGAGAGCCTCCTACTTTCAGTGAAATGTACGGCGTACTAGGATCACAGCTCAAAGACCTTGAGAAGGCGGATAAAAAGCAATTGTCCTCAGATACCAGAAGCGTGCAGGTTCTTATCAACCGCATCGGGATGTATTGCAGGAACGGCTTTTTTGGCTTCATGGATAGGCAAACCGACATAGATCTGAGGAATAAGTTCCTGAACTTTGACCTTAGCGAATTGCCCCATGCGGTAAAGCCATTGATGATGTTTCTTGTGCTGGATTTTATCAAAAGGGAGATTGAGAAGGATAAAAATGCAAAAGTGCTTTTGATAGACGAAGGCTGGGCATTGCTGCGCAGCAAGGAAGCAGAGGAGTACCTGCTTAACCTGATAAAAACATCAAGGAAATTCAACGCCTCAATAGGCTTCATAACACAGGAGATAGAGGATTTGCTCGGCAGGGAAGGCGGAAAATCCATCCTCAACCAGACTTCGGTCAAAATCCTCATGAAGCAGAGCACCTCCAATATTGACCTTATCAGCGGCGTGCTCAAGCTCAACCGCAACGAAAAGGACTATCTGATAAAGTGCACCAAGGGGCACGGGCTTATCATAACCGAGCATGGCAGGCAGAAATTTTTCGCCAAGCCGTCTCCAAAGATCCATGACATGATAACCACCGATCCGGAAGAGGTAAGGAAAATGAAAACGCCAAAGGATGAACAGAAGGAACAAAAAGAAGGGGTAAAAATATTCGATATTTATCAGGGATTTTACCTAAAAAAGGACTTGACAGAAGATCAATGCAGAATGCTTGAAAATGAGGAGTATACGGAAATCGAAATCAATCCGTTTGGAAAAGGAAGAGGCCAAAGATATTATGTGACACCACGCCCCAACGAAGGCCCGGTGCATTTCTTTTTCTGCAAGATAATAGAGGCGGAAGCAAAAAAATACACCGACCATGTTGTTTTGTATGCGACTCACAATCCAGATGTAGTTGTGATGACAAACAACAAGAGAAAAATCTGTTTTGAAGTTGAAACTGGAGTGATGGAAGAAAAGCATCCCGAAGAAACTAAACAAAAATATGAAAAGATTGCACAGGAATATGACGACTGCTATATCCTTGTTACACACAGGGACTGGAAAAAGGATTTTGAGAAATACGGCAAGGTAATACTACGGACAGAGATAGAGGATAAAGTAAAACAGGTACTGGGGCAATAATATTAATGGGAGGAATTTTTATGCAAATTCGCTAGTTCTGGCGCCCAGAACTAATGAACATTAAGGAATCCTTAATGTGCAAAATAAGCTTGTGAATGCCGATTTTGGCGAATTGACGCCCCGCATTAAAGAAACATTAAGAATTGGCTTTTGCTACAAATCATGAGGCAATACTGTTGAACGTCTGTTTTTCTCTGCCCTTTTTACGGCGCCCATAAGAACTGATTTCAGCTTGGCATCTATCGCATCGTATGTTTCATTAGCTATTCTCATCCCGTTTTGTTGCAGGAACAGCTTCACCCGTCCCGCCGTTATCAAATGCTTTTCTTCCATTTTAAACACCCCCATCTTTCAGTTTGATGAGCTTGAAGCCTGGACTATTTCCTCTCTGGATAAGCTTCGTTTCAATAATCCCTTTGCGTTCCAATCCAATCACGTAATTGAATATCTGCCGCCTGCTTATCCTAAGTTTTTTCTGAAATAGCCAATACAATTCAGATGAGGTTATCTGGCCGCTTTTCAAAATTTCAACAATGAGAAGCTCCTCTTCTCTCAAAACTGGTTCTTTTGCATTAATCAGTTTATTTATTTCTTCGATATCTTCCAATGAAAGAACTACATTGCCTTTTGCCTCTGCGTGCTTGGCACTTTCCATAGAAGCTCAAGGGCAAATTTGCCGTTGCCATTATTATCAAAGGCCAACTCTGCGATTCTATCCAGAGATTCGTCTTTGTAGGAGTCTTCAATCAGTCCGGTTTCAGCTCTCCTTTTCAGCAACCCAAATAATTGTTCTTTGTTATAACCCTTTATCTCAAAAGGAGTAAAACGAAGATGATCCCTGATTTTCGTATGTACTCTTGAAAGTACGTGACTATCGTCAGATATTCCAATAACACCAAATCGTGCCTCATCAGGGGCTATTCTGGCAATGTTGTGTAGCACTCTTGTATCGTCTCTGTGCACAAGGCCATCTATCTCATCAAGAACAAGCATGACTGGAGTTTTTTGGTATTTCATAAGCTCTATGATACGGTCGAATATCTCATCAGTCGCCCTTCCTCTTCTTGATACAGGTTCGCCCAAGGCATCGGCTATTTTGGTAAATATGGCCATTGAGGTGCTGTGATACCAGCAATTAACGTACAGGGATAAAACTCTCGGATTGTAAAGTTTCAGTTGATCCAAAACGTGTTTTATCATCGTTGTTTTCCCAGATCCAGCGGGTCCATGCACAAAAAGGTTCTCGCATGAGTTTCCGTGTGCTATTGGTTTTATTGCGGCAATAAGCCGATCTTCATACTCTTTTCTGCATAAATTTTCATGTCCCAAAGTCTGTGCCATCAAGGCAGTTTCGTTTTTGATTATCCTTGCATTCAGTCCAGCGTACTGGAAATGTGGTTCCATACACCTCTGGCCTCATGCAAAGCATTGTTGTACATGAATGACTATTGTGGCAAATGTTGTATTTATATCTATGTCTCAATTTGAGGTTAATTTTTAACCTTTTTGATACAACTGTATCATTATGGAACAATTGGATGATGTAGATTGGAAGATAATCCACGAATTAAAGCGTGATTCGAGGCTGTCGGCTAGGGAGCTTTCCAAGATAACAAAGTTTTCCTCTGCAACAATCAATAGGAGGATCCGGAAGTTGGAAGAGCTTGGCGTAATTGAGGCATACACGCTCGCATTGAATTATGAAAAACTTGGAAAAGAAACCTCAGCTTATGTTTTAGTGAGAACGAAACCTGGAGCTGATTATACTTCAATGATGAATGATATGACCAAACACGATGAGGTCGAAGACATAGGCGCAATAGCGGGTGAGTTTGACATCATCATAAAGATAAGAGTTGGGAGCATTAAGGAATTGGATCAGTTTGTTTTTAATTACCTTAGAAAATTCCCGGATATCACGCAAACACAGACGCTTATCGTAATGAGAGGATGGAAATAATGTTTGAAAAACTAAAGGAACTTTCCCGAAAATTAAAACGAGAGATAAAAGTATATCGGCTTGTACTAAGTGATAAAAGAACTCCCAAAGTTCCGAAGCTTCTGCTGGCTTTGGCTATCGGTTATTTTCTAATGCCTTTTGATTTAATTCCAGAATTTATACCAATCCTAGGTCAGCTTGATGATTTAATTATTGTTCCTAGTTTAATCATTATTGCACTTAAGTTTATTCCGAGGGAAATCGTAGAAGATTGTAGAAAAAAAGCAGGAGATTGACCTCGCATTGTTAAAAGTCTCTGACAAAGAAAACTCTTGACTTTTTAACAATTTTCTTTATCTTTTTTGAGCTTTGAATTTTTTCGATTATCTCCAGATAGGAATTTACCGTATTCGTATGCAGTTTTGTCTTGCAAACTATCTGGTGGACACTAACCGGTTTATCAGCAATGAACTCAAGGATCTTGTTTACTGCATCAACAATCTTAGCCACGAAGATAAATCTCAAATCCCGCATAAATACCTTAAATGACACAGTGTATATTTCCTTTCCTAGCAACCTCTCAGACGATAGAGTAAGGAAATTCTAAGGAAATTTGAAGGAATTAAGCCTTAATTCGCATTTTGCCCTGAAATGCTGGAAAGTCTTGGGATTTGGGCTTTGATTCTGCAATTTGACAGGATTTTATCAAATTTTACAAGAGAAAATAAATAGTCTCAATTGCCTAAAATTCTCATGGAAGACGATGATAAGGAACTGGAAAAGTTTTTGCCTCAGTGGTATGTGGAAATGCGAAAATTGGCAAAAAAATCAAAAAAGAAAGATCAATGAATCAGCTGTTTATCCAAACCCAATTTCATTATCATCTTCATTTTAAACTCTCTGTACTCCTCATTTTCCCATAGCTTGTTTTCTACATAATTGCCCGTTTGTATTTCCTTTTCTACTCTCATTAGGAATTTTTCGTCCAGAGGCAAACCGCACTTTGTGCAGAATTTCGATATTGGCGAATTATGTTCTTTGCACCTTTGGCAGACCTGCACTTTCATTTTATTCTCCTGCTCTTCATCTGGCTTAGCCAAGCCGTGCAATTTCAACAAAGCGTTATCAACGTCCCTGCCGCTAAGGTGTACATACGTTGCAGCCATATCGCTACCCTGAACCCACCCAAACAACTCCTTCATCTGCGCCTCGGTAAGTTTTCCAGCTAATGCGGTAGCTCGGGAATGCCTGAACAAATGCGGATGAACTTTTTTCTTAACCCCTGCCTTTACTGCAAGATCCTTGAGCGATTGATACAATGTGCCGTAGGCCAATGTTTTCATGCCGCAGTTTTTGTTTCTCCAGGTTGATGGCCATAATGGTGCATCCGGATCAGATGATCTTGGATACATATTGATCCATGAGCCAAGAATTGGTGCGGAACTTATCACTCTTATGCGTCTGTCGCCTGTTTTTCCGCTAACTCTAAGAATGGCACCATGCTGGTCAAATTGCACGTTTTTCATTTGTATTGATAATAGCTCTCCAATCCGGCAGCCTGCCTCATATAATGTCAAAATCAGCGCTTTGTCTCTTAGATTTTCCGCCATGTTGGCTAATTTCAATACCTCATCTTCGGTAAGCAATTGCTCGGGCAGTTTGTGGTTTTCGTTCTTAAGCTTCAGGCCGAGCCATCTTATTTCTGGAGGGAAAAATTCGTCATTGCCCAAAAGCCATTTGTAGAACATTTTTAGGACTACCTTGTAGTCATATTTTGTATGCTCGGCATAGTTGACATTGGCCTCCAAGTCGCCAATGAGGCCTATCAAATCGTCTTTCGTTGCCTGCCTATAAGGCTTATTCAGCCATTTTGCCATGTTCCTAAGGCAATAAACTATTTTTGCCACTCTGCCGTGTCCTGAGCCTTTGGCAAGCCGTACCTTCGTAAAAGATACTATGTCCTGTTTATTCTCTTCGCAGATGTGCTCTTGCCTTAGCATACCTAACGCCCCCTCAAGCCTCTTGGGGTAATTGTACAAATCAAGTTTTCCCATATGCACCACTCCAACAAAAGGGCTATTTTAATTTTGTTGCGAAATTTGACAGAATTCTGTCAAATTCGGGTGCGCCCTCTGGTCAGATAGAATTGCAGGGAGCAGGATTCTCAGTTTCCAGTTTTCCGTTTCGTTACGGAATGAAACTGGTTGGCTTTTGACCAATCCCTTTACTTTTGCCAGAAGGCAAGCATAAATCAAAAGTAATGGGTTTTGAACCTGCGCAGGCACTAAGCCACGGCGTCCTAAGCGCCGCACATTTAGTCGGGTTTTCAGTTTCCTGTTCCCAGTTTCGATTTCCCAAAACGGGAAACTCAAGACTGAAAACTCCCTTGACCGGGCTCTGTCATCCCTGCATTAAAACTTTTTTTAGAAAAAAAAGTTTCCGATTGAAGTGCAATGCACTTCAATGGACCATTGAACGAACGATCGTTCAATTGGTCATCAAAAAACTTATTTGTTAGTTTGATAAAAACTTCTTCTTCAAAACCAGAAAAACTTTATTTGTTAGACTTTTTATTTGTATTCTCTAGATATGTAATCGTCTCATCGACTCCCTCAACAAGCGATTCGAAAATTTCAGTCGATTTGAACATAGTTATTTTTCCTGAAGTCTTTTTATCTAATTCTTTTAATGCGAGATCCTTAACTGTCATATTCTCTGCCCTTAAATTCCTTATTTTTTCAAGCTTTGCCGCTAGATTTTCCGAATCTAAATTATTATCAATAAAAATCCGCTCATCGAATTTTTCCAATTTTATGTCCGCGCCAGCGATTCCAGGTTTGAGGCTCCCAAAGAGCTTTATTGCCACAATAGAACCCGGATGTTCTTTTCTTATTGCAAGCACTTTTTCCCTTACGCTATCCCTTATCTGGCCCGGTTCGCCTTCTTTAAAATGTAATTCTTCGTAGAAAAACTCTCTTGATTTTATCTCAATAAAATCATTCTGTTTTGTTTTTGTGTCAAATAAATAATATCCCCGTTTTTCCATCTGCTCTTTTTTCAACTGAGTTATCACTGTGCTTCCCGGAATTATGAATTTGCCTCCTAGCTTGCTAATCTTTTCGTGGATATGGCCATTTACAATTAAATCAAAAGGTAGTGTTTCAAGGTATTCGAGCGAAATTTCTTCCTTTGCATTTGGGATCAATTCTTTTATCGACTGATGGAGCATCAGGATTTTGAAGGCAGAGCCATCTGCGCTGAACCTGCTAAGCGATTGCCTGAGCGCTTCCTGCGCGTATTCTTCGGGCACGCTACCCATTCCGAAAACCTGTATCCTTTCCCCATTTTTTTCAAATATTTCATCATTTGCATGAATGAGGACTATTCCGGTACTTGCGGAAAGTAGCTGCGCAGGATTAGTCATTTCTTTGCTTCTTCTCTCATGGTTTCCATGTATTGCAATGACCGGTATGCTAGCCTTTTTGAAAATTTCAACAGCACGCTTTAATGTCTCAAGCTTAGGGATTTTGATGTCAAAAATATCCCCTGCGCAAAGAATTAGGTCTGCCTTTTCCGACGCACTGACTATTGCATTTTCTGCCTGAACATATGAATCCTCCTCGAACCTTGCATAACCTAGGTGAGGATCAGAAAAAATAGCAATTTTCATACTATTATTGTGCGAGTCAAATCTTTTAAAAAGAGTTATGTAGAATTCTCATCCTATAAGGGCCCATAGCTCAGTGTTCTTTTTTAGGAAAAAAGAACCAAAAAACTTACTTGCTAAAAAAGCACGAGTAACCCGGTGGAGCGTTCGACTGATAACTTTTGGAAATAGATAACCAATAAGTTTTGGGGTGCCTTTTTCCAAAAGGCACAAATCGAAAGGTCTTGAGTTCAAATCTCAATGGGCCCAATTTTTTTCTTTATCTTCCTCTAAACCCTATTCTGTTTTCAATCGAGGCAATTCAAGAGCAATAATTGTTCCTTCTCCTTCAACAGTCCATTCTACATAAAGCTTTCCGCCCATTCTTTCAACCAATTCCCTGCAGTATTGGAAACCAATTCCATGTTCTCCTGGGTCAGTTGAATCTTTTGTTGTCGCAGGTATGCCATGGTTTAGCATATACTTCATTGATTCGCTCATGCCGCATCCTTGATCGATAAATTTCAAAACAATTTTTTCTTCATGGGCATGCACTTCCACCAAAAGTTCATACTTTGGAGGCGCTCCCGTGCTTTCCGCAGCAATTGTCAGTGCCCTTGTAACATTAGAAACTAAATTCATGAGGGTTAACCGCAGGTAAAGTGGTTCAATCTCAACAGGTATTGTAGCTATGTTCTCATCCGGATGATAAGTGACCTTAAGCCATTTTCTCTCAAGATTTTCGCGTACTGCAGCATTTATTGCAGACCGCATTGATTTTACTTCGCCATCAACTGCTTTTACTGATGGATGGTATGGCAGCTCACCGCTTTTGGTCAATTCAATCATATATCTTGTTATTTCCTTTCCGATCGCGATTACGATTTTAGGTTTTGTTTGTAAATTTATATGATCTAAAAGCCCTATGTGCGACTCAGCCTTTTCAAGTGCTCTTAGCATTTTTGCACTAATTCCAAAGGCTGTTGCTTTGAACGCAGTAACTTCAAAAGTTGTGGGTCGTTTTATATTCTCTGCAGCATGGCGTAAACCTTCTAAATTTTCAACACACTCACTGATAGTTTTAACTGCTAAATGTAACTCATCCCATTTTTCACTATCTGCAGTAATCCCCTTTCTTGAGCGCATTCCCCTGGCTACACCGATTGCCAAAGCTATATTCGAAAGCTTATTTCTGATTTCATGAGATGTTGATTTTTCCAATAATGCAAATGTACTTAAAAATCTCTTTTCCTCTGCTATCTGGGACAGTATGGGCTCTCCCATTCTCGGCCGCCTTTCAAACCCTCTTCGGGCTATCGGCCCACTTCGAACTAATGTTTGTGAAACTGCATCCATATTTTTTTACCTCTGGTCTTTATGAAACTCTGGTTTTTTTGCCTCTATCAATTCCTCTCAATCTTTTATTTTTCTTTTTATCTTTGTGCTTTGGGAATCTGTATAATCTAGAACAAAAGTATATTTAAAGCTATTCTTTTTAACATAAAATCCCCCGTATCAACACATTTATAAGCTCTTTTACATATACTCTACCACATGAAACACCGGAGACTGGCGGCATTAGGAGTAGCATTAGCCACCACACTATATCTCTTCCATCCCCGACTTGCTTCCCATCGAGAATTCTCCAGATATGCCAGCCAATGTGAAGACCTTCGCTCCAGTGGGATTATAGAAAGAGAACTAAAACGGTGGCCTCCGGAAGTTGTGGCAAGGATACCTAAAATAATCCTTGAACCAAGAGACACCACTGACCGTTTTCGTGCATCTGTGCCTGAAGAGGTTCGCAAGGAGCTGGAAGAAGTTGCCGAGCTTGATGCAGATATACATCATGATAAAAAGGGCAAAGTCGATAGGATAAGATTGGTATATGGAAGGGACGGCCAAATCGAAAAAATTTCAATTCCCCACGAGATTACGCATGATTTTTATGAGCAAATGCAACCGAAAGACCGGGCAGCCATAATGGGTTTTTTACAAAGGTCGGACTACCTGGGTTCTACTCTCTCCAGTTTCGTTTTTGACAAGTATGTTTTTGATGACTTTATTACCGTTTTTCTCGGGCAGAAGATGCAAGCCGAGGACCTTGTGAAACAGTTCACCGATCTAAACTCCACAATACAAAAGATTCTTGATGCTCACAATAGTTTTTCTTCAAAAAAACCTGCTGATGTTGCCAAACTCAAAAAAATATTTGGATCGAAAAAAGCACGTACAATGAGGCATAAGGCCAACAGTTCAAAAACAAAGAAGGAAGATAAAAAATTACGCAAAGTCCAGGAACAAATACGCAAAATATTGGATGCTTGTAAAAATATACTGGCTGCAAGAGCCACCATTCAAGGAGATGTAGATGCTTTTCGAAAGGATGGTGTGGCTATAAAACTTGAGAAATTAAAAGCGTATTTTACACGTGTTGAGGAGTATACAAAAACCCTTGAAGCAAGCTGTGCCCGCCTGGCTATCCTCTTGCCAAAAATTTTACCAAAAGTAGAGATTTCACCAGAGGCATGCAATAAAATAACCGAAAGCCAAAACGATCTTGTTTCAATGTATGAATCAGAGCTCTTTGCCCGTGCCATGGAAATTTTATTCGAAAATCCCAATTCGGATCAAAGTGGCGGGTTTATTGACATTCTACGGCCAATCGAGATTGGTGGCAAGAAGCCATTCTCCGGAATCGTGTTCACGCTCCGTAGTTCCGAGCCTGCCTCTTGGGCTACATATACCATGCCAACGGTTGAGTGTTTAATTAAATAACTATTTCTTTTACATACTTTACATGGTCTCAACAAGAAGCCTGAACCGGACTTTGGCATTGGAAAAAGTTGACATTCTGTTCTATCAAGTTATTGAGAAAAGCGGGAAGAAAATGCTCAAGCCAATGAAGATTGATACACAAGTGTCTATCAAAATGATCCGTGCGATTTTGGATAACACTATAATTCCGACTTTTTATGAAACTCTTTCAAAAAATCTTGAAGAACGCGGTGTCAAACCCGGGACGCGGGTTCAGCTGCGTGCTAAATTTAATGCTTCACACGCCCTGGTTGACCCAGTGCTAAGCGGGACAAAAATTCTTTGTGAAGTTACTGTTGAGTAACCTGAAGAATAGTTTGCTAATTATTACTTTACCCTTGCAATAACCCTTACTGGTGCAGCCTCTGTATCAAACTTTGCAGGAAGTGCAATAATTTCAAATTTTTTAATTCCAACTAACCTTTCGACGTTTGTCAAATTCTCGATAATCAGGATTTCTTTTTCCAGCAGAATTTTGTGGACTTTATACGGAGCGCGATCCGGGCTTGGAGTATCCATCCCGACTATTTTTACACCTAGTTCAACAAATTTTTTCGCAAGTTCCTCACTAATGCTCGGATACTTGGCGTAGTATTCTTCTGGTTTGGTACGGAACTTTTCACTAAACCCGGTCCATATTATAACTATATCATGATCCCGGATCCTTATCTTATCTAATGAATCAACATCCACCTGCTCTTTATTTCTTGCATCAATCAGTACTCCATTACCAATAAATTTTCCAACATCAAACTCGGAAAGCCTCTTTCCGCCCGCGATCATATGGAGTGGCGCATCCATATGAGTGCCAACATGCATTCCAGTAGTTAGTTGATGATCAACAATCCTATCCTTATCTATCCGCTTAAGCTCAGAAAGCGGATCTCCTGGATAAACTGGCATGTTTGCGCTGAAAGTATGGGTAAGGTCTATATATTTCATAATTTATTTTTGTATGGTAAATTTAATAATTTACCATGCGGACAAAATTTATGAAATTTTGTCCTCCGCTGTATTAGCTTTTATTAGTCCCTTTTTTTGAATGGCATAACTCAAACAAAACCTGATGTGCCTTAAGCAAATCCTTTTCCTCAACAAATATGAGCATCTCAGGAACGCAGCTCATTATCTCGTACATAACTACATTGTTAAGCAATAAGTCCGTAGTTATTGCAAATACGATTCCAGGCGTATTGACTGCTTCAGGATGCAGGTGCAGATTTATTTCTGCAAGGTTTTTTTGTACTTTTATTACTGTATCCTTTGGGATTATTTTCAGAACCTTATCAACATTTTTCTCATCTATAAGTATCTTTATCGATTCTTCTCCCTGCACCACCCTGAGAGTTTCACCCCTTTCAAAATTAATGATTGAAAAGATGCGTTCAAGTGCATCCTGGGCTTCCTTTCCTTTAACTACCGCAATGTTTGCAATATGGCTTCGTATTGAAATCGTAGACTGGGCCACGATCTTCCGTGCATGCTCAAACTTATTTTTGAACTGGTTATCTTGGGGGTATCTCCTTATTGCACTTATTATTGCATCTTCAGTAGTTTCCATCCCTTGCTCGGTTAGTTTCTTTCCAACAAAACGTGCAAGCGCCCTTACATTGATTAGATTGCGCTGTAGGTCCAGCTGAATGCTTGGTTCTTTCTCTATAATCTTCCATACTTCATGCACTAAATTTGTCATATTTAACCTATTTGTGCTAAATACTTTATAAATATATCATTTCTGTCACAACTTATAAATAGCATTACAAACACACATAACACCATCAAAAAACATTGAGGTGAAAAAAATGAAACAAAAAAGTGAAATAGGAAGAAAAGGAGGCGGAGGCGGTTCGTTTGGATCAAAGCATAAGATGGCACCTGAAGCCCCTATTGGTAGTACTAAAATACGCGAGATATTTTATGCTATCTGTGTGGTGGGTAGAGAACACCAGAAAAGTGTGGTTGGTTTTGAGGGTGCAATTGCAGCTATTGCGCAAGAGGAAAAAGATGTCGTGCAGTTCATAAAAACCTTCATTGCAGATCGTTCTAAACCTACACCCGACCGAACAGCGGCCATATATGCGATAATATCTAGGTATTGTGGCACAGGTGTTCAGTCAGAAATAATGAATCAGCGCATAGGTTTCGTGTATAATGCAGGTATCTATGGGCCTGTTAGCGAAAGTGTTATCGGACGTACCTTTAGGGAGACTTGCGAACAGATCTGTGGTGATGATGAAGTTGTGCAAGCTTCAATGAGCGGTATAGGCTCAGTAAAGACTGCTTTAGAATCCGTAAAATCAGAAAACACTCGGGCAATAGAACTAATAGGTGGTACTTCCGGGGATGTGGGTCTTTAACATGAAAACTCTCACGTTCCACGTAAAGAGCTTGCTAATCGAAGCAGGCGTTTCAGGCAAAACTCCAAGCTATAGAAGACGCGCAGAAGAAAAATTAAAATCACGCTTGGGTTTATCACTCCCAGAATTACATCAAGATAACCGATCTATCAGTTCTCCAAATGCAATACTTACTTGGGTTTGCGTAGAGCAGGGGGATGAACGAATATCACTTGATCAAGTTGCTAAAGATATTATGCGGATTCAGGAAATGATTAGGAGTACCGATATTGTTATTGGCGCGTTTGGTCATCTAAGTGATAAGGTTGCATTGCCTCATGTAGCAAGAATTATTTCCGATCAACTATTTCACATTGTTCAATCTAGGTATGAACGAACCATGCAGATCCCATTTGGCTGGGATAAATCAATTAGTAGTACAATTCCCATGCATAATTTCAATGCAGGTTTCAGAAGTTATGCTCCAGAAACTGAAATAATTTCTCTTGTAAAATCTCAAAATGTGTAACACGATGTTTTTATCCTGTGTAACAAAAAAGAACTCGAATTTACGGACACTGATTTATATATCTGTATTTCGTATCATGTTATAATAACTATAAACTTGAGGTGAGTTAATTGAATAAGGAAAAACCAATTAAAGGGTGGTTGGAAGTACAGCAAAAAGAAGAGTAAATACGGAAGACCTAGTTCTTTAACTAGAAATCAAATAAAGGAACTTTTTCATATCTACTATAGCCGGCCCTTTTCTATACGAAAACTTGCCAAAATATTCAGCGTCAGCAAGACCACTATTTGGCAGAAGATTAAGAAGCACAATAACTTGCCAAGAAAGAGGGCTGCACCGTGACCAGTGCATTATTGGCTCAACCTTCTTCGGGCAAAATTTCTGCACTAACGGGCACTCTAGCCCTATCTGGTACTGAACTTGGCAGGATAGCCAGAACCTTCAAGTTACCAGAGGAAAGACTTTGTGTGTTATTTGACTCAGGCAAGTCCATGGCCCATAAATATTCAAGATCAATTGCTGAAAATGATTTTGAACTCACCAAACTCATAACTGCATTAGAATTTGAAAGTGGTTCAAGGCAGCCTCTCCTTTCCGCATCATTGAGAAATAATCAATCATTTGAAAGTACACTTACTCGGGCAAAAGAAACCGGTCAGATTACTATCCTGATAGCACTTTGTCCTGGTCCAGGCCAGGTTCATGCTGAAGGGGTTGTGGCATACCTTTCAGAGGCAATAAAGTTAGCACGATCAATTCGCAGACTATTCTCAGATCTGGAAATAGAAATAACTCCGCGCTTATGTTTTGAAATAACTGATAATTTAGGAACAATAAATCGGGTTGCGCGCTAATCCCCACCTTTTCTAAGGTGGGGTCGTAAAAGCGCAACAAATGGTAAGGGGTTAAGGGGAAAAGCCAGATTTTCCCCTTAAGTATCTAATTTTTACCGGAATATTTTTGCTCAGTAGTG
>JACRGB010000026.1 GCA_016212505.1 Microcaldota archaeon | reverse complement strand
TTCTTCAGGACGGTTAGTGATGTTGATCTGAAGACTGTAAGAAAATATGTGCAAAATCAATCAGTACAAAAAACTCTTGTGAGTTTTTGACATCCCAAAAAAGGAAACCCCACCCTTTAGGGTGGGGAGGATGTCATAATATCCAAAAACGCCTATGAAACAGAAAACTATATTAGAAAATCTTTGTTGCTAAGGAATCTTGCCAGAAAAACTATCGAACATGCAACGGATTGTTATGGAATTGAAGGAGATATAATTTCTGATGAAAAAGATATTCGCTTTGCTGGCTTAGATCTTCTCAAAAGTTTAAATATTCAAGATTATATCAAGTGGCACTTGCATCCTGAAAATACAGTTAATTCATGTACTTCTCTCATGGCTTTAATCCGTATAATGGGGTTCTCAATTGCAACTCACAACTCCTCTGAAGAATTTGATAATTCAGACATCGGGATCCCACTATTTTATTCTCTTGCCCATGTTCCATTGTTTGACAAACCAAAGAGCAGTAGTCCTATGTTAAGTTTGGGAACACGTTGGGAAGCACTTTTTGCAATGGCCAGAGAACCTTTTTCTGCATTAGCAAAAAACGGTATTAAAAAAAGTCTGAATATTGCTTCGGAAATTGTAAATCTGGGGATAGATTTTGTGCCATACAATATTGACCCTAGTAAATACAATGCTACTACCCAAAAACTTCATTCTTTCTATTGCGAAGCAGAACGAGAGGAAATTGCAGCCATACTCTTAAGGCCAGAGCAAGAATTGGAAGATCCACGGATTACGGCGGCCATTACTCAAAGGAATTTGCTGTGCTCATTAAATGGTCCCGATGCAAGAAAAAAATTAGCTCAACTAGAGCGTGCAATTAAGGATCTTATAAATATATTTAGTTATTATCTCAACTGAGACATATTTTAATAAATGAGAATAAACTCATGTGATAAAATGCAGGAATTTCCGGAACTTATTAAGTTAAAGGAGAGATTCAATAACACTAGTCTCAACGATTATGTTTTGGAGCATCTTTTGAAAGAACGGGAACTTCTTCCTTTCGATGAAAGTGCATACAAGACTTTTTCAAAAAACTTTTCTGCTAAAAATGTTAGGCGAATTTGTACTGGCTCACACATGGGTTTTGTTCAATGGGAAGAGCCTTTTGCACTTGGGGAAAATGTTCTAAACAATCTTCCTTCTTTGCTTGGAGAAGGAGAACAAAATGTTACTGTTCCTTATAGCAGAATAACGTTTGCATCTGCAGTAAGAGATTCAAGACCAGGATCTGTTGATTTGACAAATATGGGTCCAGTTGGAAGAAAACTATCAAGATATGTCTTACGGGGTCGAAGTAAGATAACTTTAGATAAAGCAGAAAAAATTTCCGATAACGAAGTGGAAGAATTTCTAAGAAACTTTCATAAGCTTGAATCTCAACCTACAATGTTTCCTTTTGTTAATCCAAGCAAACTAAAAAAATTTATTCAACTGGTGAAAGATTGTACGAGAAACGGTCAATCGTTTAATTCTCAATCATCCTATTTAAGTTCAAATCTTTGGTCAGAGCTATTTTCTGATCTCAAAGTTAAACCACTGAATATGCATCCAATGGAAGATCTAAATTTAGTGCGAGAAAACCCATTAGAAAATACTGCTTTAAGAGAACTTTTTGAAACTTCTTTTAAGGATACTTATGGTGCTACAAATTCAACGTACTTCTACTATGGTTCATGTAAGTGTGGACGTGAATTTCCTCTTAAGAAACATGTTGATGGGTCTAATGTTTATCTGAGTGGAAAATGCGTTGATACTGATTGCGTTTATTTTGGAAAAGAGGAATATTCTGTTCATGTTAAGGATATTGTTGAGGAAATCAAAAACAAAAATCTTAATGAAACCCTGTTATTTTCATTTTACAATATCTGGGCTTTAGCCGGTATCGATGTCATTGGTGGTTTTGTTCAAATACATTATTTGAAAGATTTCAAAGATAAGTTAATTCAAATTTATAAAAAAAGTGGAGACCAAAAAAGAGTTGACATTCTTGAAAAAAGAGCAACAAACCTTTTTGGTACTGGCATTTTAGTATCATTTAATCCGGACGGAACTCCAAAACCTGGTTTAGCTGCTCTTCTTGAAGGTGGATTTGACAAAAAATATCTTGAAAATATTTCAGCTCTTAAATTCGGTAGAACTATTGATGCTACTCTAGGAATAATTGAAAGTGTCTTTAGCAAAAAGGCTGATTATTCAAAGGTTTTAGAATTATTAAAAGAAAACAAAATGGAGTTTATGATAAAATGAAAATTAGCACTTACAAATTCAATTTCAAATTTGACGAACCAGTCAAAATTGCATGGAAATCCTTTGATTACAGCCCTAATGATCTTCTTGTGATTGAACAGAACGGCTTAAGCGGCTATGGTGAAGCAGTGCCAATAGAAATGATAACTAAAGACACTGAAGAGCAAGTTTTTGCATATATAAAAAACAATTTTCCTTCTGACTTTGGCAAATTAAGTTTAGATAAAATAGTTCAAATTCACAAAAAACTTGCTTCTGGTTCCAATACTGCGCGAGCTGCTATTGATATTGCTCTTCATGATATACTTGGAAAGCAAGAAGGAGTTCCTATTCACGAGCTTTATTCCAAAAAGGAAAATCTTGTGCCAAATTCCATTACGATTTTTGGAAAAGATATTAATGAAATTGAAAAGGATACTGTCCAAACACTAAAAAAATTCCCACAAGTTACGGTTATTAAGATAAAACTTATGGGAAAAGACGATGTTAAGCGCTGCCAGATAATTAAGGATACTGCACACAAACTCAATAAAAAAATCAAATTCCTCTTAGATTGCAATCAGGCATATAAAACATCTGATGAAGCCCTAAAAACTATTAATTCGATAATCGATGCAATTGGCAAAATTATCCTGGTTGAAGAGCCTCTCCCATCAAGGGACTGGAAACAAATGAAAGAAGTTTCCGATAACCTTTCTGTACCTGTTTTTGCTGATGAATCTGCGGTAGATCTTGAAGATGTTCAAACTATTATTGAAAAGGAATGTGCTAAAGGGATTAATATAAAACTTCAAAAAACAGGAGGAATACTTCCTGGAAAAACTATTGCGGAAGAATGCGAACGCAATGGTTTGAAGGTCATGGTAGGATGCATGTTTGAATCTAGTGTTGGAATGTCTTCTGGCATACATTTTGCACTTTCTACAAAAAATGTTATTCTTACTGACCTAGATTATGATATGCAACTTCCAAATATTTACAGATATGGTCCTAGTTTTGAAGATGGAATACGAAAACCCTCCAAATATCCTGGTCTAGGGGTTGAACTAGACTTTGATAAGATAAAACAATTAACTGATTCAGACAAAATGAAGTTTGAATTGGTTAAATAAAAATTCGCCCCGACCGCGATTTCCAGTATCCTGTTCCGAGTGTTCCGTTTTGTTATCATACGGAACTCAAGGCTTTTGGATGAGGGTTAGCCTTTTGTCGCAAGAACGACAGAAAGTCAAAAGGCTCACCATTTGAACGCGGACTGCAACCTAGCTGCTAAAACGCGAATGCGTTTTTAGCGAATCCGTTTTTTGTGCACTTTTTTCCTAAAAAAGTGCAATCGCAGGGTCGCGTCATATCCAGGTTAGACTATCGGGGCATAAATTCTCTGTATTCTGATTCAAAACATGCGAACGAACACCTTTAAATATATATAGCTTATAAATTATTCTCTGCATTGAACCCTTTGGTTAACAAGTTCTACTGGCAAACGGTTTCATCCCAAAGCCTTAAGAGAATTTTAAATGATGAGATAAACTCAGGAAGTTTAGTGAAGTTTTAGCCTGGGCAAAAACTAAGGAAAACTTCAATTAGGTGATGTCACTTGAAGCGCTGTATAACGTGCGGAAGAAACACAAAAGCATTTGCAGAATTTCCCTGCCCTGAGTGCAGCGAATCTATTGTCCGATGCGATTATTGTAGGGAGAACCGGAATAAATACACAGGTGCCTGCGGTTTTAGCGGTCCATAAGGTGAATTGATGGAAGAACTAAATGTGGCGGCACAAATTAAAATTTATCTTGATGATCCAAAAGCCAGCGATGAAGTAAAATCCAATGTTGGAAAAATAGCAAAGGTCCAAAAATCCTGGGAAGAAGACATCGGGTTTGGAATAAAAGTTTTGAAAGTTAACCTGTTAATGAGCGATTCCGAAGGTGGAATGGAATCGGTCGAAAAGAAAATTAGAGAAGTAGCGCATGTTAGTGAGGTTGAAGTGGAAACAGTAACCCGAGTGTAATTTTCACTTGTTAAGTCAATTTGATGAAATATGATTTGGTGAAACGTTTATGGCATTGAAATTTGATAAAATTTCAATAATAAAAATTTGGTGAAATTTTTATGGCATCTGGCAAAAAAGAAGCAAAAGAACCGAAAGAACACAAAGAACCTAAGGAAGCAAAGAAGGCGCCTCCACCAGCGGTAAAGAAGGGGCCTGCAAAACCCGAGAGGGAAAATTTCAGAGGCATAGTGCGTATCGCAGGAAAAGATATGAAAGGCGAAGTCCCGCTCCGGATGGCGCTATTGCGAGTAAGGGGCATTGGCCACACTCTTTCAGTTTCAGTGTCAAATATAATAAATGAGGAATTATCTATTGATCCATATAAGGAAGTTGGTGAATTATCAGAAGAGCAGATCGAAAAAATCGATCATATACTTCAGACCGTTCACCATTATAAGATTCCATTATACCTTTTCAACCGAAGAGGCGATTATCGGTCCGGAACTGACAAACACGTTATTATGAATGACCTTATTTTCGAAAATACGCAGGATGTCGAACGCGAAAAGAAATTATATACCTGGAAAGGTTATCGTCATGCTTATGGACAAAAAGTCCGCGGCCAGAGAACTAGAAACACCGGACGAACCGGTATGGCTGTCGGTGTTCTAAGAAAATCTATTATAGCAGCACAAACCCCGCAAGGTGCGGTTGGTGGCGCTCCGGCAAAAGGCGCATCAGCACCAGCAGGTGCTCCAGCAGTCCCAGCAGCAAAAGCTGCAGCTGCTCCAGCGAAGAAAGAAGAAAAGAAGTGATTATATGGGCGATCCAAGAAGACTTAGAAACAAATACGAACGACCAAAAAAACTTTGGGATGTTGATCGGTTAGCTGAAGAAAAAGGGCTTAAGACTGAATTTGGCCTTAAGAACATGAGAGAACTCTGGCGAATTACTGCTATTCTTAAAAAATATCGGCGTGAAGCGAGGCGTCTCCTTTCACAAACTGAAGAAGAGCGAAAAGATGATGCAAAGAAAATTTTATCCAAGCTAGTCGGTATGGGTATCCTCAAGGATACCTCTTCTTTAGATGATGTTCTTTCATTAGAAGTTAGGGAATTCCTTGAAAGAAGGTTAGAAACAGTTGTTTTACGAAAAGGCCTGGCCCGGACAATGCCACAATCAAGGCAACTAATTACTCACGGCTTTATCACTGTTGATGGAAGGAGAGTCACAAGACCTGGTTTTATAACCAGCGTTAATGATAATATTGCCTATGCAAAGCAAATAGATATCACCGCCAAACCTCCTGTTGAAAAAACCGAAGAGAAACCAGAAGAAAAACAAGAGGCCAAATCAAGTGAATCTGCTGTCCCCGACGCTGCATCATAATGTATAGTATGGTGATTTTTTTATGAGTGAAGAAACCAAAAAAGAAGAAAAACACGCTCCAAAAGAGGAACATAAGTCCAAAGAACATGTGCCTTCAAAAGAAGAACACAAGGTTCCTGATAAGGAAGAAAAGGCAGCACATAAGGATGAAGCAAAACCTGCCACTGCACCAAGTGCATCGGCTGCGCCAACAGAAGCTGCTGCTCCTAAGGTTTATGCCCCCCCAAAAAAGCAAAGAATGGCAATTCTTCATGTTTACTCATCAAAAAATGATACGATCATTACTGCAACAGACATGAGCGGTGCCGAAACCCTTGCCTGGGCAAGCGGCGGCATGATGGTAAAGGCTCATCGTGAAGAAGGCCGGCCATACGCGGCAATGCAGGCAGCAAACAAAGTAGTAGGTACCTTAAAGGAAAAGGGAATAACTTTAGTTCATGTTCGTATCCGGGCTCCAGGCGGAGTAGGATTGAAAACTCCTGGCGCTGGTGCACAGGCAGTCGTAAGAACTGTCGCAAGAACCGGGGTAAGGATAGGAAAAATTGAGGATGTTACCCCAACCCCAACCGATTCGATGAGAAGAAAAGGCGGAAGAAGAGGAAGAAGAGTATGAAGCTTACTTTGGATAAATTGCACGGTAATCGTATTGAGTTTATTGCAACAGATGTTCCGACTTCGTTTGCCAATATGGTAAGACGATATTCAATGTCACGGATACCGGTTATGGCAATAAGCACAGTAGTTGTCTATGATAATACCAGCGCTTTGTGGGACGAATATATCTCCCATCGGCTTGGTTTATTGCCAATATCAACTCCAGAAGGCACCCCCGAATCTGCTGAAGTAACTTTTACTTTAGATGCCGAAGGGCCAAAAATTGCTTATTCAAATGACCTTAAAAGTACTGATAAGGATATCGTTGCTGCAAATAAGATCCCGATAATTACCCTCGGTGAAAAACAGCGCATCAGACTTGAGGCAAAGGCAGACCTTGCAACTGGGAAAAAGCATGCCCGTTACCAAGCCGGTTTAGTAAGTTATGGCATCGAAGGAAAAGGCCTCCGGATGTTTGTCGAGAGCTTTTACCAGATGGAGCCAAAGGAAGTTATTGGCCGTGCATGCGATATTATCCTTTCTGATATAGAAAAGATCGAAGCAGCATTTGGAAAGAAAAAGAAATAAGCTTATCCAAATAAATTTGGATAATTTATCCTCGAGCGTAAAAATAATTCAAAACTTTGCTCGAGGATAAGCTTTTAATCTCTCTTTATAGTAATTATTTTCCTAAATGGTTAGCTGATCGTGTTTCGATCATCATATCTTCGCATTCATGCAGGGATGTTGCTGATCGTCTTTCGATCATCAATCCCTGCTCATCTTCATTCGCAGGGATGGCAGAGCGGTCAAATGCGCTAGCTTGAGGGGCTAGTAGGTTAGTCCTTTCCAGAGTTCAAATTCGCTTTTTAGTAAAAAGCTCGCAAAAACGGGCATGCTAAAACGCAACGAAAATCTCTGTCCCTGCAAATTAATCTTCAATTATTCTACTAACCTTGCACCATGCTATCTTTAAGCAATTTCAGAACTCTTCCCAGATTGAGCCTAAGTTCTTCAATTCCTATATCTCCTAAATGCTCCCTTACAATTACTTCAATTTCAGATAAAGATGAAAAATGTGTGACCTCTCTAAAGTCTGATATTCCTAATCGTATGAAATCCGCCAGAATAAAAGCATCTAAATTATTTAGTTCCAAATCCCCAATAAAACCACTGTTTATCAATTCAAAACAAACAGGAACTATGGTAGTTTGTTGGATCGGACTCGTTGGCCCCAAAGCTTTTCTAAATAGAAGAATAATTCTCATATCAGGCAGCCCATATCCTGCTTCAAGGTTGCGTTCTAGTTGTTCGCCAAATAAAATCGCCCTTGGCCAAGAACCCCGCAATGTTGTTGTTAAAAATTTATTTTTTACCGCTCTTACTGAAAGAACTAATCCCAATCTCTCTTCAATCGCATAAAAAGTAGTTGACGGATTCAAACTAGCAGGATCAACTGTGCGCATTTTTTTGTGGCCAGGATCTAACCTACCATACCAAGGAGTTCCATCTATTTGTATAACTCTGCGTTTCTCATCATTAACTTCTACCCAAAAATGAGCAGTTTGTTGGTAAGCTGCAATAATCGGTCTCAGTTCAGGCTCATGTTCAAATATATCTGCCCAAATATCGTGCGCAACTTTTGTACAGTCATTAAAACGGCCTCCGCTTGTTTTTATCAAAAACAATCCTTCTTGTGCTGCCTGCATGTCTCCTGCAATTGTAAGCTTGCCTTGGTCTATGAATACACCTGCCCCAAAATCAGCTAAAGATGGCCTATGCTTATCCAAATAACGCTGGGCGCGAATACGGATACTTAACATAATTTGATTTAAAACCACACAGAATAAAAACAGATACGCGCGTTTTATTTCTTCTATAATTTATTCAATCGCCGGATAATCTCCGTAAATGGTTCGAGTTCGAATTCCTGATAAGCCGAGCAATTGCTCCATACTTTCCAAATGTCCAAGCCCTATCACTGCATATCCATCTTCGAAATCTGCAGTTCTTATTACCTGATTTAGGCAGATTTCCTTACACGCCCTGATTTCTGTATTCAGTTTAGCCGTTATTCTTTCTAAGCGTGGTATGGTTCTTGCCATATACAGTTCTTCAAAATCACTGCTTCGTAATACCGGCCCATCTCGAACACGCGGTCCTAACCAATCAATTTCATTTTGAATCGGTTCATAAACTGTTTCAATTTCCCTATCTGTTGGATGGCCTACTGCCTCCCGAATAAGCCATTTCATTCCAGGGGCTAAGCCTCTCCTGCCCTCAATTCTAATCGCTTCGAGAAATGCTGGAATATTTTCGTGAGCAAATCCAAGTACTCTTAGATTTTTCATTACGTGAATTGTTTCTATCTCAATTACCCTATCTAAATCAAAAGGTATTCCACTACCTAAGATTCTGGCCAAGCCGCTCAGGGTTCGGGAATATCTGCCTTTTACTTCACTGATAAATTTTTGCGCAGTTTGATTATGAGGATTATTGCTCGCCCAGACTTTTCCATTGAATATTGCCAGTTTTTCTATTGCCGTAGATGCAACATTCCAGGCCATGAGCTGCTCTCCTATTGTAGCTTCAACAGGAAAATCACATCCTCTTGAAATTCCTTCCACCCCAATTGGTGCTACATTTTCCAAAAATAGTTTAACCCTTCTACCTCTTGCCTGCGATTGCCCTGCTAATGCTACTGCCTCCATCTTACGCGGGGCGCGATGATCTTCAGGCAAAAGTGTAACTAACTTCATAATTTTGAATTAGTCTGCTATCCTTTTTAATATGTTATAACTAACCTATATTTATGAAACTTAAGAGGTTTTCAGGAACTACTAAATCTCATGATCCTTCCCAGAGATTGGCGAAGATGCTCGACCCTCTTTATAATTTGCCCTTAACCGGCGCTGATCATGAAAAAGGTTCTACAGAAAAACAACTATCAATAATCCACCCCGTCTGCAAGGCAGTTAGAAGAAGCAATAGGATATCCGCAAGTATCAAGTGGGTAATGGCCGGCGCACTCAGTAGTTTTGCAATAGGTGCCCCCGCTTCGATTGCACTAGGTGTATGCTTTGGAGTTGGAGGGCTAGGTATGGTCCATAATTTTGAGCTGCAATTCGTCTTTGAAGAGCTTCAAAATAAGATTTTTGATCTTCTTACTGGAGGAATTTCAGGTTCTGCACCGAATTTAGATTCTAGGAGCAGGTTAACTTTATGTAATATACTTGACGATCTTCACTCTTATGTAACTGCATACCATATTCTGGATTTGGGCAAAGCGCAATCTACTGATGAAGAATTAAAGCTTGCAGCAATTATAGCAAAATCAGCTAAACGGCAAAATCCATTTACCCGATTTGTAACCCAATTTATTCCAGGCAGTGGTCCATATGTATCCGAATTCCTTGCTGCAAGGGAATTTGCAAGAACTGTCCTTAGGCATGATCCTCCTCTTTGCGGATCTGCCCAGGCTGCTTTGCGAATGGGGTTGGGATTAAGCCCGAAACCACAAGATAATTAGTTTGGTTTTTTTGGGAGGTTAAAAATTAATATTGATATCGGTTAACCTCTATTATCTTATATCCGATATTACTACATATCTTTATAGACTGATTTCTTATATCGGATAGTAATATTTATAAATTATCCGATATATAATATAATTATGCTTTTAGATAAAAATATATTTGAAAGAATACTCAAGAGAAAAAAAGAGCTCGAAGCTCTTAAGCCATTTGATCAAAATGCGCTCCATAAACTGCAGGAAACTTTTCGGGTTGATTTAACTTATAACTCCAATGCCATAGAGGGCAATTTATTATCATTAAACGAAACCAAGTTAGTTTTAGAAGAAGGTATAACTATAGGCGGTAAGACCTTAAGCGAACATCTTGAGGCCACAAACCACGCTAAAGCCATAGATTTCCTTGAATCGCTAGCTCTCAAGAAACAAGTTAGTGAACTAGACGTACTTAATATCCATGCAATAATTCTTGATAGAATTAACCCTCAGAATGCTGGGTTTTATCGGATCGGTGGGGTGCGCATAAGTGGAACAAACTACGTTCCTCCAAATGCTGCAAAAATCCCAAAACTTATGCAGGAGGTTTATCGTCTTCTTAATGCTAAAAGTGGGGAACCAATAGAAACTGCTGCGATTATTCACCAAAAATTTGTGGACATTCACCCCTTTATAGACGGAAATGGCAGAACGGCCAGATTGCTACTTAATCTTTACCTTATGAGGAACAATTATCCCCCCGTGATATTGCTTAAGGCTGAAAGAAAAAAGTATATTAGAACAATAATGGAAGGGCAACTAGGGAAAAATTATGCACCATTTGTAAATTTCGTCGCAAAAGCTGTTGAACGGTCATTGGATATTTATCTTGATACGTTAGGTAATAGCCAGAAAGACTATATGACTTTGAGCGAAGCAGCAAAGATAAGCAAAAATCATTATGGCGAAGAATATCTGAGCTTGCTTGCCAGGACTGGAAAAATAGGTGCGATAAAGTTTGGGCGAAACTGGAAAATAACAAAAGAAGCTCTGGAAGACTATGAAACAGATCATAAAAATATCTAATTTTTTTCATTTTACGTTCAATCTGCACCCGCTAAGAACAGACAAATTCTCAAGGGGCAATACCTTGGCTATCCGCGTGCCGTTTTTCAATTCCCATGTCGGATAAGTTGAAATATTTTTATCAGTGCAAAACTGAGTCTGCTTCAGATCATTGGTTGAACATTCTATGTAATTTAGGTATTTGGCAGAGTTCCCAAATAATTCTTTCTGCTCAGCACAATGCGGGCACCAGAAAGCACCATAGAACTTTACTCCTTTTTCATTAAGGCATTTTGCAAATTCATCCTGAGCACCTGGAAGAATGGAGCCTATGAAGAAAAAGATTCCGAGTATTATCAGTACTCCAACGATGATTGCACCATATATTTCGATTTTTGAAGTTTTCTTTCTTTCTTCCATGCTCATTTGCTCCGATAATCAATTATTGGAAAAATTCAACTTTGAACCCTTTGCTCTGGAAAACCTTATTTTTGCTTGATATTATTAATACTTCGACCGGCAAATGTTGCGATAGGCCGATCCCTTTCCCAAATCCCGCAGTAAAGATGGCCGTTGCATATGCATCAGCTTCAATTCCGCTTTTTGCAATAACAAAAATCGCTTTGACATCCATAGCCGGTTTTTTGGTTTTTGCATTTAGAAGATGATGGAATTCGCCTGCTTTGCCCCATTTTCGCCTATTTGGTGCAGAACCTGCCAGCGAGCAGTTATCTAATTCGATTTTACCTATTGCTTTTGTTTCATCATCAGGATGCTCAAGCAAAATGATCCATGGGTCTTGGCCAGACTCTTGGTCTTTACCCTTTTCTCCTGTTCTCTCCTTTCCCCTTCTAGCAAAAATATCGCCTCCGGCATTTATGTAGTAATGCCTGACTCCTTTGCTCTCTAGAAGCTCACGGACCTTATCCAGCGCAAACCCCTTTCCAAATCCGCCAAATTCAATTTCCTTTTTCAACAATATTTTTTTGTTTTTTTCATCAATCTGAACGTTTTTTATCAAGTCCGAAACTAAGTTTGCCTCATGACTTCTAGACGATTTCTTAGCTTTGAAAGAATACTCCTTATCATACCCGATATTATCTAGAACGGATTTGAGGCTTATATCAAAATTTCCATCGGTTTTTTTATAAAATTCCAGCGCAGAAGCTAACAAATAAATGAATTCATCAGAAACTTCCTGCCAAAGGCCAAGATTTCTATTGAGCCTGCTAAGTTCTGAATTATCCAAAAACCTAGAATACGTCTTTTCTATCCTGCGCAGCTCTTCAAAACAAAAAGGAAAAAGATGAGCGTTCTGCTCAAGGACCTTTATCTCAATTGTGGTCCCGAGCATCTGCTCTCTTTGCGCAACAATCATACAAAATCTCACTGCTTTTTGTTTTTGTCGACTATGCCCTGAGCATATGCCCTAAACGCGCCGCTGGTTAATGAACTTCCGCTGATCTGATGCGGTAGGTTAAGTTCAGTGATCTTCTTACCGATTACAAGATCAGGCAATGCCGCATTTACTTTGCTAATGAAATTTGCCGAAGTAGGTTTTGGATCATGGGGCGTTATTGAAGCTCCAGTGATTACATCGTTCTTTAGGGTGATACTTATGGTTATTCTTTCAGTTCCCGAGTGGTATGCATAAGTTACATCATCAGTATATGTCCCATCAGGGACAACTGATGCAATTACTTCCTGGACTTTTTCCTGGCCGGTTTTGTTTTCAGCTATTGTGATGTTGTTACTAACCTCAATAACTGTTGAATTCGTCTGGTTACTCTTATTTTCAACAATTACCGATCCATTAACTTTAGTTTCACTCTTAAGGCTATTATTCAATTCATTTCCATCTGATTTAGAAATTTCTGTTGTTTGGTTTTTTTGTGTTGTTACTGAAGTTTGTGATGTGCAACCAACCAAAAGCAAAGAGCATAATACAAGTACGAGAACTGCGAAGACCGGGTTTCCCATACCTTTTTTCCTTTGATATCTGATTGCCCTTTTATTGTCAATTACTTTTTTCATTTGAAACAAACCTCTTCTTACGATTATTAGTGTTTTTTATTAGCATTCAGCTACTCATATTTTAAAGCTTCTACTGGCGGAATTTTTGCAGCATTATTTGCAGGTGAAATTCCAGCAAGTATTCCTATTACTGCTGAAAATAAAAGCCCCAAAGCTATTAACTCAGCCGGGATTATTATTGCCAGCCCGGCTAGTCCTAGCAAAAATGCAACAACAAAACTTAATGCCAGCCCTAAAATTCCGCCCACCAGGCCTATGGTGCCTGCTTCGGTGAGGAAAAGATAAACTATGTCCCGATTTTTTGCACCGAGCGCTTTTAGAACCCCAATCTCTTTTGTCTGCTCAAGCACGCTCATAAACATAGTATTTGCCACCCCGATTCCGCCAACAATGAGCGATATTGAGGCTATTCCTCCTAGAAACAGGCTAAGAATGTCGGTAATGCCAGAAACAGCAGACTGGATTGATGCAGCGGTAATGACCTGAAAGTCCTGGTTTTCAAGGCTAACCCTGTGCAGGTTAAGCAGTGCTGCCTGTATGCTATTTGCTACGATTGTGTTATCCTGGCCCTGCCCGGCAACTATGACAAACTGGCTCGCATCCACGGTCTGGTTAAATAGGTTTTTTGCAGCCTGCTGCGGTATGAATATTGCGCTGTCTGTGCCGGTTAGCCCTCCTGATTCCTTAAGTATCCCAACTACCCGGAAAGGAATGCCGTTAATTTTTATTTGCTTATTGAGAATATCAAAATCCTTGAATGTTGAATTAACTATACTATATCCAAGGACTGCTGAACGCTGGTCGCTTGTACTAAGATAGCGGCCATAAAGAATATCCGTAGAAACTGAATCCTTAAATGATAATGGCTCGGTGCCCACAACAGAAAGCGAAATATTCCGGTCGCGATAACTTATCACCGCCCTTTCCTGCAATCTTGCATCTACTTTTAAGACCCCTGGAAGCTGCCGAAGATCATCTGCTTCCCTAAACGTCAGATGGGCACTATCGCCCCTGCCTCCAAACCCGCCACCAAGACCCCCGTTTCCTCCACCAGCTCCGCCTCCGCCAAAGCCTCCAAACCTTTGTGCCTGGCCCCCTCCAGGGGTGACTATGATGATATTGCTCCCAAGGGTGTTGATTCGTTGGTTGATCTGCTGGCTAATCCCAAGGCTTAAGCCGATCAAAATTATTATCGAAGCTACTCCGATCACTATTCCCAGGATGGTAAGCCAACTGCGCAGGTGGCGGTGCCTTATGCTTGTGAGCGCAAGATCGACAATATCCCGTATTTTCATTTTTTACTTCCTTTGAATTTTTTATAGCCAAAGTATGCCCCGGAAAGGATGACTATTGCAATTATGATAGTCGGTATGAGGCCAAGTCCGAACAATCCCCCGCTGGCTCCTGCCCCTGCCCGCCCATTTGTTATGGTCCTTGCATTATTGCCCCCATTACCGCCAGGCCCACCATTTGCAAAACCCCCAAAATTTGCAGCATCGTTTTGGGAATAAATCTCTATCTCTACATTTTTTGTGATTATCTGCTCCTGGTTTTTGCTGTCCTTGAACTTTATTGTTATTGGCATTATGTGGCTTCCTGCAGCCACATTGCCTTTTACGTTCATGGTGAACTGGAATGTTGCAGAGTCGTCCACATTTAGTGTGCCTATGAACTTGTCCCTGCCGCCGACTATGCTGAATTGGTCTGTTGGTTCGACCGATGCATAGACGCTTCTTATCGGCCCATCTCCTGTGTTTGCGATCTGGGCCATTACAATGACTCCGCTATTTCCGCTCGATATAAACTGCGGGTTGGTGGTAGTGCTTACTGCAATCTCTGGTGTGGCATTTACGACAATTCCTATGTTCTGGATGTACGTTTTCCCATTTGTAGTTATGTATACTGGCAGGTTGTAATATCCTGATAGGGAATTTGCACCAATTCCCAAGGCAATTCTTTGCGTTCCTTTCTGGCCCGGCTCAATAAGGTCAAAATAAACCCGGTTCGTGCCCACCATGGTAAACTCCGAGCTTTGGTTAATGTCCACTATGGCACTTGAGCTGCTTCCCCCACGGTTTTCCAGGATCAGGTCGAACTGGGCAACTGACCCTACTTCGGTAGGTGTTATGGGTATGAGGTGGATCTGGAACTGGGCTGAAGAATCTGTAACTGAAATTGGGCCAACATAAGCTGTTTGCGTAACTGTGTTTTGCAAAGAATCCTGATAACTTATTGAAAGGGGTACTGAGTATTTTCCAGATGCCGTTGTTGATGATGAGCGAAGCTTTACCGAGACGATTTTGCTGCTGTTGCTTAAGATGTCCCCGACCACCTGCTGGCTTGTTCCTTCAAGGGTAAATGAAGAATTAGTTGGGGTATTTATGATCAGGTTGTTCATTACCCCGCCAGTGTTTATTATCCGTAGGTCTACGGATATCGGGTCCCCCGGCTGGATGAAACTTGGGCTAACTGAACTTGTTTTTACCTCAAGGATCTGGCGCTGTGCAACAACCATTGGGATAGTTATCGGGGTAGTCTTGGTAGTTGCGCTTGCAGAATCCCGATAGTAAATATTCATATATATTATGAAAAACCCGCTCGGTGTATTTTGGGGAATAGTAAACGGGATGGAAACAATTGCAGTGGCGCCTGGGCCTATATCCCCTGGGTTAACCTGGGAATAGTCATTTTGCGCAGCTGTCTTGTATGATACGCTTACAGCGCTTGCAGTATCGGTACCTGCATTGAGGATGGTTACCTGCAACTGGCCTGAAGTGCCTGGATAAATGGTAGGGGGGACTGGGGAATAGGCACTTACCTGCAGCGCAGCTCCGCTGGTTGCTGCATAACTGATCCCGATCCCTGCCAATAATATGAATAACAAAATCCCATAAACCAATTTGATTTTCAATTTCATTTTCGCACCTCTTTGATTTTTATGTCGATTCTCCTTGTTTCCCCTGTTCCCTTATCCCCCTTAGTCCCCTTATCACTAATCGGGATTCTTGCTTTTTGCAAAGTCTCCTTTTCTATTTTTCCGTCCCTTATGTGTATTATCCTCTGGCTGTATGAGGCAACCACAGGCTCATGCGTCACGAGTATTATCGTCAATTGGTGCTCCCTCCATAACGAAGATAAAAAATCCATAATATCTGTTCCGGTTTTAGAATCCAAATTGCCAGTAGGCTCATCCGCAAGCACTACCTCCGGATTATTTGCAAGCGCCCTTGCAATTGCAACCCTCTGTTTTTCACCACCGCTAAGCTGCGACGACTTGTTATTTTCCTTGCCGCTAAGGCCAACAACTGCAATCTTTTCCCTTACTATTTTTTCCCTTTTATTTTCATCAACCTCACTTATTATGAGCGGCAGCTCGACATTCTTATAAACGTTCAAAGTTGGAGATAAGTTAAATGCCTGGAAAACGAAACCGATTTTTTTATTCCTTGCCTCTGCAAGGTCATCCGCATTCATCTTCGATATTTGCCTGCCGCTAAGATAAATTTCTCCAGAGGTTGGGATATCAAGTGCGCCAAGCAGATGAAGCAAAGTGCTTTTGCCGCTTCCTGATGGGCCCATTATGGAAACGAATTCGCCTTTTTTTATTTTCAGGCTCACTCCTTTTAGCGCCTTGAATGTATTCTGGCCAGTAGTGTATTCCTTGGTGGCATTCTGGATTTCTATTATTGGTTGGATTGTTTGGGAATTTTCACTGCTCATGCTCTCTGCCCTCTACTGTGCTCTCCCTTTTGTAAGCCTAATGTAACCTTAAGGTAATATGCCTTTTTAATACTAATGCTGCCTTTGACTTATTAAGGTGAATTTATGTTTGAACCTAATAGCCCGATATTTGTGGTTTTTTTAGTATTGCACATACTATCTGCAGCCTGCGTCCTGGCTGCTGTTTTTCTTGCATATAAACTTTATAAGGAGACAGATAAGGGCTGGTACTGGCTTTCGCTTTTGCTTTCGGCATTCTTTTTTGCATTATCGCAATGGATCGTAATACTTTTCCCCATAGTGCAGAGTTTCGCGTTAATTGGCGTGCTAAAGGAGCTGAGTGAAATTATGGCAAGCATTCTTTTTGCAGTGTCCTGTTTTGGCATATACAAAACCATGGTCGAAATAAGGAAGCGTGTTGAATGAAAACCATCCTTTTTTACTGGAGCAAAGGCGCCGATACCCGAGTGAAGATGATAAAATTTATTGCCCGATGCGAACGGGAAAGCGAGCCCTGCTACCTTAACCTGATCGCAGAAAATTTCAAATTGAGCCATGTTGCGATAAAAAAGCATCTTGATCTTTTGGTTGAAAGCGGGTATGTGAAAGTCCTAAATAGTGGCGGAAAACCCCTTTTTCTTGCGCTTAGCAAAAACGGAATCGAAATCCTTAGGGAATTTTCCTCAAAAAGCAGATGAACCTGCTAAAAAGTAAGGCGCAATTGGGCAGATTTAAAACCCTGCCCTTCGTTTAAGTTTGGTATGGCAAAACATTCCTATATCCCCAGTGTGGGCAAATCACCCGAAACAAATTCCCCAAAACTTGCCAAATTTACCGTAAGAATTTTCGTCCTGATTTTTCTCCCTTTTGTTTTCGGGGCTTTTATCCTGCCGCATACTCAAGGAGTAATCGACGATCAGCCACTTAACCCAATCTCAAACGTTTCTGGTCCTTCGTATGTGCTCTCGGAAGATCGCCATGGTTCGATAAACGAGTCTACTGCCCTGACCAAGATAAATTCAATATTCCCGCTTTCAAACTACCTCGGGTTCCCGCCTTTTGTCTATTATCGAACGCATCAGATCTGTTTTGAGGATCGTGGAAGCAATGTTACCTATGTTAATGGCACGGTCTATACCAGGGATTTCAAATGGGATGTCTTATTCAATAAGAATACCGACATAATTGTCCAGACAAATTCCGTGAGCTGCACCGAGATAAACTTCAATGAAAATTTTTCCATCACCTGGCGCGTCAATATTCCCCTAAGCAATAACAACCTCTCTGAAATTAAGTCGCTTCAGTTCAACCCCAATGCGCGCTCTTATTTCGATCTGGTCCTTGACTATGGGATCCTCCAGGGGTTAGTTATGATTCCTGCCTGCTACCTGCTTATTTTCTACCCTGCTGCTGGAATAATTAAGAAAATCCAAAAAGGGATGCTGGAGCAGTGATTCCTAATGATTATTCCTCCAAAGTCCTATAGGTTATTTATGACATCCTCCCCACCCTAAAGGGTGGGGTTTCCTTTTTTGGGATGTCAAAAACTCACAAGAGTTTTTTGTACTGATTGATTTTGCACATATTTTCTTACAGTCTTCAGATCAACATCACTAACCGTCCTGAAGAA
>JACRGB010000025.1 GCA_016212505.1 Microcaldota archaeon | reverse complement strand
CTACTGAGCAAAAATATTCCGGTAAAAATTAGATACTTAAGGGGAAAATCTGGCTTTTCCCCTTAACCCCTTACCATTTGTTGCGCTTTTACGACCCCACCTTAGAAAAGGTGGGGATTAGCGCGCAACCCGATTTATTTAGGAAAATGATATGGTCATTTTCAGTGCAGAACTTGACAAATTCGTGTTCTTTTTCTTTTGTGATGTTTCTAAAACCAATGAGGATTTTGTAGTAGTTGAAACCTAGTTTTTTTGCATCGAACCAGGCAGTGTAACCGAGGATAAATTCCCGCTCGATTAGTTTCTTGATGCGATAGTGAACCGCGTCCGGAGTCAAACCAACCAATTTGGCCAGATTAACTGTCGATTCGCGAGAATTAGTATAAAGTGCAGATAGCAGCTTCAGATCAACCTGATCAATTTTTTCCACTTCAGTTATTTTTTCCATAGGCATTTCCGGATAGCGGTGAGTATCTAAGGCTTTATTCCAAGCCAGATAAGTCTGGTAAATCGTAGTTACAATGGTTTTTTCAATAATTTTTGATCCAAACTTTTCAATCATAATCGCAGCGGCCTGCTCAACTTCGATTTCATTTTTGGCAATTACACGCCAAAGGACATCATATTGGCCTTCAGCAATAACTCCCCAAAGCGTTCTTGGGTAAGTTTCAAAGAGTTTTAAGATTTCCTGCTCGGTTTTTTGATCTAGCACATCAAATTTGAAATATAGACGATATCCCTTGTAGCCTAATTTTGCTAAATTAACATCAGCAAATAGCAGCGATATTACTCCAGATTCTTCCAGTTGTCTCAGTCTTCTTTCAACAGAACTGCTACTGAGTTTCAGTGATTTGCCTAACTCGGTGAAACTTGCCCTTGAATTCAAATAAAGGAGAGTGAGAAGCTGCTTATCTTTCTTGTCTACTTTCATAATCATCAATTAGCCAAAAAAACTTATTAAAGATTTCGGTTTTTTAGCAAAATTTATTAAAAGAACATAAATAGCCAGAATGCATCAGTTGTGTTAATTGGTGATAATTATGGTATTAAAACACAAAGAAAGCCCAGGGAAAGGAAGTACAAAATTCGTTGGAAAGATGCAAGACTGGGCTAAAGTAGCTGGAGAATTGCAAGGGGAAGATCTGAAACAGAAAATATACGATAACACTTTACTTGGCATTCTTGGAGAAATTAAGGGAAAACACGTTCTAGATTATGGAGGAGGCCCTGCAGTAATAGCGGCAAGGATGAAAATGATGGGTGCGGACACGCATCTGTATGATATCAATGAAAAATTCCTTGAAATAGCAGGACAAAAACTTGGGCAAGAAAATGTCCATCCAGATGTTTCAAACATCCTAAATGGAACGTTTGATGTTGTAACCTGCAATTTGGTAGTCTGCATAGTTCCGGAAGCAGAAGTTGTCAGAATTGCAAAAAATATAAAAGAAGCCTTGGCATCAGAAGGAGTAGCTTATGTGGGGTTCTGCAATCCACGAATCTGTAAAGTTCGCAGATCACTAATTGATATTCGTCATAAGAGTGACTATAAATACGAAGATAACCACACCTACAGAAAAACCAAAAAAGAAGGCGGGTATGACATTGATGAACTGCACAGGCCAATCGGATGGTACAACGGAGTCTTTGATGCAGTAGGTCTACGGAGAGAGGGATTGCTTTTCACTCAGGAATATGAAATTGCAAAAGGAAGGCTGATCAGCGATTTCGTGATCTTCAAGTTAACAAAAGGTGTTGACTAATGTCAATCATCAACAAGATCACGGAATACTTTGAGTTTGCCAAACACAAAACAAATTTCAGCATAGAAATCCTTGCTGGAATTTCTACTTTCCTTGCACTTTCCTATATTTTTGTTGTTAACCCAACCATTCTTTCTCAAGGCGGAATGAACAAAAGTGCAGTTCTTTTTGCTACAATAATTGTATCCGCGCTAACCACGCTGCTCATGGGGATATGGGCGAAAAAACCGCTAGTGCTGGCTCCTGGAATGGAAATTAATGCATATGTAGCATTCTATGTTATTGGCCAGTTAGGTTTCACATGGGAGCAGGCGTTAGGCGCTGTTTTCTGGTCTGGAATACTCTTCTTCATAATAACTATGACCGGAATAAGGGAAAAAATAATCCGCTCAATTCCAACTAAAATGAAAAGTGGGTTATCCTTGTGTGTAGGGGTTTTCCTGGGTTTAATAGCCTTGAAACTTACAGGAATACTAACTTATCAGGGCGTAAGGTTAGCAGGAATTGGAGCATTGTCCACACCGATGACAGCAGTATTCTTGGTTGGGTTAGTCGTGCTACTTTTACTTGAGCGATTCAAGGTGAAAGGCGCAGTTTTGATTAGCATAATTGTTGCGGCACTTCTTGCCAATTATCTTGGTTTAGGAGTAGCTGGTGAAATGGCAAAGATTTCACCAGATATGCTAAGTGCGATAATGAAATTTGACTTGGAAGTGATATTCAACCCAAAAATGCTTAGCGTTATTTTGGTTTTATTCCTGGTAGATTTCTACGGAAACGTAGCAAAATTAATCGGATTAACCAGAAACACTACAATAGTAGAAAAAGACGGTTCAGTGCCTCAAATGAAGGAAGCACTGGTAGTTGATTCTATTGGTGCAGTAGCAGGAAGCATTGTTGGAACAACAAGCGTACTAACCTATGTTGAAAGTGCAGTTGGAATTGGCGAAGGCGGAAGAACCGGGCTAACCGCAGTAGTTTGCGGGATTTTGATGCTTGGTGTGATTGCACTTACCCCATTGATTTCCCTGGTTCCAATAATCGCAACAACTAGCGCATTATTCTGGGTTGGGATAAAGCTAATGCCATCAATTGAAGAACTCAAAACTTACAAGAAGGTGGAAATAGCAACTCTGATCTTAATGATAGTGACAGTGATCTACACGTTCGCAATAGACAAAGCGCTCCTGATCGGTTTTGTTGTTTACATCGCGGGCCTAATAGCAAGCGGGAGAAGAAAGGAAATTGATCCCTACATAGTTCTGTCAACTTTACTTCTGCTGATAGGAGTAGCAATACAGGGATTCTAAGGTGGAAAAATGTTTGCTACAAAAAAGACAAGCGGTGGAAGGAGAATAAAACGAACAAGGACAAAGTTCATTGCAAGTGTGGTTTTGTTTTCTAGTTTGATGCTTAGCACGCCAAAAATAGCAAACGCAAATTCAGTTGAACTGATGGTAGGAAACAAGAGTACAACTGCTGATCTAAAGGCATCTGCAGATCTGACCAAAAAAGTTGGGATATTTGTAAGGGCACGGCCAACAATAGACTACCGTGGAAAGATCAGTGCTTTTGGCCTGGGAGACCTAACACTAAACCTGAATGGGGCACTGGATGCAGTAGCTGAAGTTCAGTTTGTTGGCGGGACAATAGTCCCAAGGGCAGGAATCCAGTATTTCAGAAAAGCAGGAGATTTCAGTTTTTACACTATTACAACAATAGGGTTTGACAGCAAGCCATATCTTGAATCCCTTAGCTCAGTGAGGTATAGCCCAAGAATTTACAAAACCCTTAACTTGATTGCCCAAGTTGAAAACGTAACTGACCTAGATAGGACTGGGAACAATTGGAGCACTCAACGAATCAGATTGGGGCTGAGCAAAAATAATTGGGGAGTTGGTGCTGCTGCAGATTTAAGTGAAACAGGCAACCATCCGATTTTAGCAAACGGAACATTTGGATGGAATGTTGGCGGGTTTGTTTCTAAAACTTTTTAATTTTTTATTTTTCAATTTTTATAATAAGTTTAGATATTATCAACGCCTTCCAGAACCTGCTCGGAAGTTAAATTCATGGGAATTTTTCTTGCCTTTAATAGTTGAATGAATTCCCAGACTGAAAGGTGGACAAATTCAGCTGCCTTACCAGTACTTAGTACGCCCTTTGCATATTTCTCAGTTGCTAATGAGATTAGTTTTTCCTTTTCATCCATAATATGATTAGTTCTCCCAAGAAAATTAAAGAGTATGTTTCTTATATATCATCAATCCCAAAATCATTCTTTTTTTCTTCTTTTGATTCTGTTATTTCCGCAGGCGGTATCTGGGGGGGTTCTTCGGAACTAGCTTTCGGGCTGTATTGTTTTAGCAGTTCAACAAAATCCCACATCGTCATATTTGCAAACTCTGCAGCCTGGGCCATGCTGAGTTCTCCAGACCGGTATTTTTCAACCGCTAAATCCCGAAGCTTCTCAAGCCTAACCTTTTCCTCCTCATCCATAGTATAATCAACACGCCGGAGAAATTTAAATTGATAGGTTTGTCAAGGGCATAAGATAATTCATAGTGCATCTCCTCCTTCAAATCCAACAACATCAATTTCAATTTCAATATCACCAGCAGCTTCATCTCTTAGAGAAACCAAAGGGCAGGGCCATTTTCCGCTTGCTGTTTTTAGGGAAACTATAGAAGAGCGCCTTGCCCAATGGGATTCGAGATTAATTGTCGGATTTGCAATGCCGAGTCCGGTATCACGATTGTGGAAAAGCGTGTAGTCTTTTTCTAAAACACCATCATCTGCCGCTATTGCAAACCCAGTTCCTCGTCCACAATAGGAAAAATGAAGTTGGGCAGCGGTTTCGAGTGCAATAACCGCACTTAGCGCCATATCAGTCGCATCAAAGTCGGGATTCCGCCTGGAAACGGTTATCTGTTCCATTGCAATAACAAGATCGATAAGTACCATTAATTTCCTAACATCCTCAGGAGTTTTTATCCAGCCAGCATTAATTGCGATATCGAAAGTTTGGTCGGCAAGCAAGAGTGCGCGGCTGCTTTTAGCGTAATTGGTCCCATCGAAAACAGCGGTAACAAAGGCCTTATAGCCATCTTCAAGAACGATCTGCGCCCGAGATATTGATGAAGATCTTTGGGAATTAGGATTGGTCAAAAAATCATAGTCCACTACGGTACCGAAAGTGTGCTTAATGTTAAATCCAAGAAAAGACGCGAGAGAATAAAATTCCTCCTGCCGGCGAGCTGCAGATGCTAAGCCATAAAGGATGGAGGAGGGTTCTCCTGATATATTAGATAAGCAAAAATTCCATGAACGCAGTAAAGCTGGAAAATATCTCGCTTTCCGTATTCTGGTTCGGAGGGGTTGCTTGTAAGTTAGCGCGGTCCTAAAGGCAGAATAGTCTTCGGGAGTAAGAGAAGAAAAAGGGACATCCAAAATATGTGAAAGTGTATAATCATCAGTAGAAAAACGATGTTCAGGCCTAAATCTGATGGTATGGACAAGATCACCAAGTGCAACAATATTTGCATGGTGGAGTTTCCAGAAGAAGTCGAGGTGGGGCCCTAAAGAATTGAGAAATGCGAAAAACTCATAAAGAACAGTTCGGTTAAGATTAAGGGGGGCAGAATTATTTGTTGGTGGAAGGAGGAAGCTACGCTGGATTGCAGAGGCATCGGTCAGTAGAGATTCGGATTTTTGATATTTGTCTGGCTCAGTTAGATTGAATCTGGACAAAAGGGATGTATTAGCGTGCATATAAACGGCCCGTTTTTCTTTCCAGGCAGGATCAATCCAAAGGGATGAAATAAAATTTCTGATCCGAAGCTCACGGATCCCTGGATGAAGTCTCAAAAAAGCAGATATATCGGAATTTGATGCGCGGTGAAAGACACCGTTTTGGCCAGAGGACAAAGCACAGTGGATTAGGGTTTGCTCCTCTGCTGAGAGGGGTGCTGAAGTGGGAGCAGATAAATTATACGAACCAGTTTGTGAACTGGCCCCTTGGAGGAAAGCACGCCGGAAAAAAGTTCTATCACGATTTAAGCGAATGGCTGGCCCATGAGTAAGTAAGCTTATTAGCCTCACCTTTAGGAATAATTATTTGATGCAAATCGCTTTATTGCTATCTATATATGTAAGAAATGCGGTCATGATGAAAAGAGGTATTTTTGATAAAATATGAAATCAACGTCAGAGCTGAACCGCAATTTCTTTTTGCACCCCCACCATAGCCTGCCAAACCTTAGCCAAAAAGAAGCCGAAGAAGAGTGGAAGGATTAATCATCTCCTTTGCAGCAGAATAGTCTTTTTGCATCCTCGAGCAAATTTCGAGCAATTTCGGGTTTTTGGCAGAGCGCCTTATGACATAGTCAAAAACAGCTTGATTAAGGAGAAGGAATTCTAGCCACTTGAAACCTGCCACTTCAGGATCGAGGATATTCCGCATCGCCTTATCGTATTCTGAAAGGCTTTTTGCACTAAAATCATTCCTTTCAAATGCAGAGCGGATTTGCTCAGCGGCAACTTTCCCGCTTCTCATTGCCGGACCGACGCCTTCACCACTGAACGTCATTGCAAAAGTCCCTGCATCACCAATAAGGACAAAACCGGCGCCAGACCATTTTTTGCGATTTGGAGGAAGTACACTTACCCCCCAGCTCTTAAATTCAGTCAGTTTTTTTGAATTGTTAAAACGGGTAGCAAAACGTTCGCTATTGATAAGTTCCAGGGCCTTTCCCTCAAGGCTCATGCCAGTCTTTTGTAGGTTCTGAATATCCTCAAGCCGCATGCCCAGGCCGACATTGCAGGTGCTTTCATCAACAGGAAATATCCAGAAATAGCCCGGGCAGATGCCCTTAAGATAATAGAGCTCGCAGCGGTCGGATGAAAAGGAAACATCCTGGTAATATGCTCGGGTATTGATAGCATAGCGGCCTTTGATTTTCGGGCTCATGCCTAGTTCAGTTGCGATCGGGCTGGAGCTGCCATCTGCGCCAACAACAATTTGGGCAAATGCAGTTTCACTCCCGCCTTTTTCGTTAACAAAGTTAACTCCGCAAACTTTCGCCCCTTTAATTATGGGCAAGCGGACAGCGCATTTCTCGCGAAAACGGATATTTTTTTCTTTTTTTGCAGCAGTTGCAAGAAGGGCATCGAACAGCTCCCTGCGGACATTGTACCAGGTGCCTTTTTCTGAAATATCGGATTCGAGGAGGGCCACATCAAGATGATAATCTGATGGAGAACCGATGAGCACCCCGCGAATCTCTTTTTTCTTAAGCTTAAGAAATTCGCCCCATAATCCAAGTTCCTTAATTATATCCAGGCATTTCCAGGTTTTATTATCAGCACAGACCTTATCGCGGGGAAATTTTTCTTTTTCAAGAACCAGAACGTTTAGGCCGGACCTTGCAAGGTAAATCGCACAGGTTGAACCGGCCGGGCCTGCGCCAGATACAATAACATCAAAAGTATCGTCTCTCATAAATAGCACCAATTACAGCACCAGAGTCATAGCACCACGAATATAGTACCAATTGATAAAAATCACGCATTTCCATTGCGTTTCCTGTGGTTAACCCCCCATTTGCACAGGGCACTTATTACAGGCTTAAGCGTCTTGCCATACTCGGTTATCGAGTATTCAACTTTAGGCGGAACCTGGGGATAAACCTTCCGGTTGATCACTCCGTCCCGATTAAGCTCCTTAAGCTGCTGCGTAAGCATCTTGACGGTTATTGTTGGTATCAGCCGTTTTAGCTCGCTAAAGCGCTTGGGTTTGCCTTCAAGATGAAACAGAAGAATCATCTTCCACTTGCCGCCAAGAACTTTTAATGTTGCCTCAACAGGACACATATTTGGGTCACAAACGTTTGCACCTTTATCCGAAATCATACGTATCTAGGCCTCGTTTAGTCCGCTGGTTCTTTTTTGTTTCCTTTTAGTTTTATTAGTTTCTTTTTATATAGTATGTACTAAAAGGAATACTATAATATATAATAATATGTACAATTAATATTAAAAGTATTGGTATTGGAAAGTTTTGGTATTTGGTACGGTATTGTATATTACCGATACTATGAATGCAATGCCAGGTTTAGGAGGTAGAGAAAATGGAAGAGAAATGTGGTGAAGGTTGCCAGTGCGAAACAGGCGCAGAAGCTGGTTGTGAGGGTGGAAGTTGCGGCAGCGAATGCGAATCAAAATGCGATTGCGGATCAGGTTCGTGCTGTGAAAGCGATGGTTGCGGAAGCGGCCACCCAGAGGGAGGATACGATCATACTGCGATAATGATGTACCTTGCCAAAAGTGCCAAAATGGAGCTCATAAAAGAGAAAGTTAAGGCAAAGCTCGAAAAAACCCATGGTAAGAAATTCGATAAAGTTGCGGATATCCTTGTTGAGGCCCTTGAAGCGCACATGAAAATGAAAAAGGAAATGATGAAGAAAGGGGAGTTGACTGAAAAGTTGATGAAAGCTTTCAGCGAAGACTGAATTCTCTTCTTTTATTTTTTATTTTCTTTTCTATTTTTTATCATCTCGGGCTTTTCTCGTTCTTAAAAGCCAGAATGATACAATGGCCAATCCTCCAATCAGCACTAGGATTATGATGAGGATCATAGGGAAAGGTTCGGGAAGTGTTCCCTTCTGGCCGGGTTGGAAAATTTGACCTTCTACAGAAGCAGTAAGTGAAATCTTCTTCAGAAGTTCGCCATTTTTAATCAGCGATAATTCGTATTTTCCTGGAACTGAGAATGGGAGCTTGACTGAACCGATTTCATCAGTATTAAAAGTTGTAGATCGACCTAGCGGGTCGATTAGTATGACTTGGCAATTGATGCAGGGAGTACCATCCGCTTGTGTGGCAGTGATAGTTGCCTCACTGCCAGGAATAATTTTATCTGGAAGAGAAATATTTTGAAGTCCTTTATTCGATAGGTTTACGATGCAAGTATGACCATCAGAGCAGGTAAATCCAGCTTGGCAAGAAGAACAACCGAGAGTCAGCTCACCGCATTCATAGGGAAGAAACTGGTGGTTTACCGCTTTGCCACATCCGGAAACTTCATTACAAATACCTAAGTCGCATCGCGCAGTCAGGGAACAGTCATTGTCAGAAGTACATTTGGGAGTTTGGTTAAGATGAGGAACCGGCAGAGGAACGTTGATTTGATTAGGGAGAATTTCTGGAGTCGCCATAACACACTGCCCACATTCAACTAAGCTTCTTGTAAGTAAGAAATTTGAGTGGCCTGAACTGGAGATATAAATGTTCACATTTTTTCCGCATCCGTTGAAGAACAGTTTACCGTTGCTATCCGTAGTACCAGAAGCTATTGGGCCTCCGGAATTATCGATTATAGTGACCTGAGCTCCGAAAATCAGAGAGCCCGATGAGTGTACCGTGAGGTTATTGGATTGACAGGAAGTGACAAAGTCAGCGGATAATGACTTGATTGGCACTGAGCCGCCGCCTGAAGAAACAACTGGGACTGAAATCGAGAACAGGTTGGTCTTGGAATTGCTATTGTTGCTTAGATCGTTACAAGAAACAGTCCAGTTATGCGAACCTGAGTTTAGGTTAGAAATGGATATGGCAACAGATGAACCATTTGAAATGGATGAATTAGCGTCTTGAAGCGTCCCGTCAACATATAAAGAGCAGTTCAAAATTGAAGAGAAATTATCAACAACTGAATAGTTGAATGTCATTGAATTAGATGAAGTTTCAGAATTATTAGTTGGAGAATTCAGAATTATTGAAGGATTTGTAAGATCTATTGTGAAGTTCCTTGCTGCACCTAAACCGGTATTTGCTGAATCATCAGTGCATGAGACGTTCCAGAAATGGTAGCCTTCTGGGATTGAGGAGACTGAGAAGCTGGTTGCTGTGTTGTTTACTGTTGAGGCATTGGACTGATTG
>JACRGB010000024.1 GCA_016212505.1 Microcaldota archaeon | reverse complement strand
GTCTTCTCTTGGAAGACCCGGCGCCGCTTTGCGGCGCTGCCGCTATTGGCTTAGTTTTTGAAGCTAAAGAAAAAGAATTTATGCCGATTCAACTGCTCGGCTTAAGCCGGCAGTATTCTCGGCCTTTTTTCAATAAAAAAATTATTTAGCAGCCACCGTCGCCTCTATCATTTGCGGAGTCTGGGGTTGCAGGACCTGGTAGGTGTCTTCTACAACACCTTTGGTCTTGACTGTTTTTCCAACATGGAGCACCTGCTCATGCCTCGAGGACTCGCGATAAATGGTAATTCCCTTGCAGCCGGTTTTCCAGGCAAGAAGATAAACATTTTCAACATCTTCAACTGTTGAATTTGCTGGCATGTTTATTGTCTTGCTGACAGCAAGTTCAACATTCTTCTGGAACGCTGCCTGCATCAAAACGTGTGCTTCTGGAGCAAGGTCATATGCAACATGGAATACTTCCTTAACATCATCAGGAATGTCTGCCATGTTTTGTATTGAACCCTCTTCCATTATGCGCCTGATAAGTTCCTCGCTATAAAGCCCCCTTACTTTGAGGACCTGCTCGAAAGTCGGATCGAGATAGTAATAACTTCCAGCGCGCACAGTTTTAAGGAAAGATAATGCAAATACCGGCTCGATTCCGCTACTTGTATCAGCAATCATTGAAATAGTTCCAGTTGGCGCAATCGAAGTGCATGTAGCATTTCGCATGCAATCATGTTTCTTTGAAAGCGGGCTGTCCTTAAATCCAGGGAAAGAACCTCGGACGCGTGCAAGCTCATGGCTCATCTTCCTAGATTCATCATTTATGAACTTCATTATGTATTCGCCGACTTCATAGCCAAGTTCCGAGTCATAACGAACGCCCATCTTAAAGAGCATCCTTGCAAAACCCATTACTCCAAGGCCGATCCGCCGATTTTTCATGGTCTGGTCCTTAATTTGAGGAATCGGGTATTTGTTTAGGTCAATTACATTGTCCAGGAACTGGAATGCGAGCCTTACGACATATCTTAACCGGTCCCAGTTAACTTTTTTCTTCCACTCAATTTTACTCCAGTCCAATTGTACGAACTCAGCAACGTTAACACTTCCAAGGTTGCAGGATTCGAAATCAGGCATCGGCACTTCGCCGCAGGGGTTAGTTGCATGTATCGGGTCGGTCGGAGTCGGATTGGTATTGTTTATTGTGTCAATGAAAAGCAATCCAGGCTCAGCAGATTTCCAGGCGCTGTATGCAATTAGCTTGAACACGCTCCGGGCATTGACCTTTCTCATAATTTGTCCGTTTCTTGGGTTAAGCATATCATATTCAGTATTATTTTCTACTGCGTGCATGAACTTATCATCAGCCATTACGCTGACGTTGAAGTTTTCCATAACTCCAGGGGTCTGCTTCATAGTAATAAATTCTTCAATATCCGGATGCCAAACATGCATGGTTGCCATATTTGCCCCACGCCTCTTGCCGCCTTGCTTAATTACATTGGTGGCATTATCAAAAGCGCTCATAAATGATATTGGGCCGGATGCAACTCCTGCAGTACTTGATACAAAATCTCCCTTTGGACGAATGTATGAGAAACAGAATCCAGTTCCTCCACCTGTTTTGTGGATCATTGCCTGGAACTTAACCGATTCAAAAATTTGCTCTAGATCATCTTTTACTGGCAAGATAAAACAAGCAGCTAGTTGACCCATTTTGGTACCGCCATTCATCAATGTTGGTGAATTTGGCAAGAATTCAAAATTAGTCATGATCTGAAAAAATGCTTCTTCATAGTGCTTGGCAACCTCATCGTCAGCACCATAGTTCTTTTCATTTGATGCCAAGTGCTTTGCAACTCTCCTAAAGAGCTGGCTTGGCGTTTCTATGATCTTTCCAGTCTCATCACGCAGCAGGTATCTCTTCTCAAGAACCTGTACTGAATTAAGTGGGAGCTTAAGATCATCTTTTACACCGAGCATTTCTTTTGATTCGCGCTCGACATTTTTCTTGTGCCTGTAGATTATGTATGATTTGGCAGTGGCCGCATGGCCGGTCTCGATAAGGATTTTTTCAACAGCATCCTGGACTTCCTCAACAGTAGGGACATATTCTTCCTTGTATTTTTGGTTTAAGTAATCACAAACCCGCTGCGCAATTTTTTCTGCTTCCTTACGGTCATTTCCGCCAACTGACTGGGCAGACTTAAAAACTGCATTAACAATTTTCTCTTTATCAAAAGCTACAACCGACCCGTCTCTCTTTTTTATTTTACTTACTTCTCCCATAAGAACACCTTTTTCATCCAAAATCGGATGAGTTCACTGGCCTCAATAATCAGTGCATCAGGATTACTTCCGTAAGTAATTTAAAGCTGATTAGGATATGACGAAAATACTAACACAACTTTTTTAGTTCAATGGCAACAAAAATGCGCCAAATAATTTGTTGATAGTTTACTGAAATATGCGCCAAATGTTAATAGTTATTCGCGCGCCGAATTAGTGCCTTGACACTGCAGCACCAATAACCCCGATTATAAAACACACCACTGCTGAAAAGAAGATTACCCCTAAGCCGCAAAGTGCAGAGAGGCCGATTCCAGAAGACCCCACCACATCCCCCAAAAACATGGATGCTAAAATGGATGATGCTGGCCTAAAATCAGTTGCCAAAATGATCCTGCCCACAATTAAGAACGAAAGAATGGCTTCGAGGACCAACTGTACAAAACCAATAACTATTGCTGCAAAAGCTGCGCTTAAGCCCCCGCCAAGTTCATCAAGATTAAATTTCCGAACTGCCCTCCTTCCTGCCCAAAAATAAAGCAATCCCAGAAGCGGGATCATTGCGTATGAATAAATAGTTACAACTAGCTTTACTGTACCTTTTGAAGCTGATAAGAAGTTTGGAATCGTCTGAAGGATGATGTATATTATTACCAACAAAATCCCTATTGCGATTATGGGAAGGGCGCACCTGGCGATTTTCTTAAATTCCATTGATTTCACCAAATATTATTTTTAGTAAGATAGGAGAAACTTTATAAATAAGTGCTGCAAACAAGTGCTCCAACCTGTTGCGAATTAGCAGCAAAATATGAACGCCAGTTTGTCCTTATCTTTCTTATCTAAACGGCAAAAGCCAAATCGTTCGAACTGAACTATTTCCCCTTCTTTAATATGCTCAGCGTGACGTTCACAATAACCTTCGATCGCCTGAAGGCTGTTTTTCTGGTAATTTCCTTCTTCATCCACCAGATCCTTTGGCACTAAGACCGTGCATTTGAAATTATCATCACTGCTCACCCACTGGACTTTCTTTTGTGGAATTGCCTCTTGCTTTACGGTTACTGCAGTTTTATTGTTCAATTTTGCAAACATAAGGTCTTTAAGGGCAAAAACTTCATCTTTCTTCAAAGAGTCAAAATCGCTTTTTGGAATAAATACTGAGCCGTTAATTTTTGCTTTTCGCTCGATTCCTTTTAATTTGTATGAAAATTCACCCTTTTGCTCTGTTGACAGCTTTACTGGGTCCGGAACAAAGAAATAGTGCTTCGAAACCGGATCTAGTAACTTTCGGTTTATTGTAAGCAATGCTTCCCAGTCCGGCTCGCTTTCGACTTTTGATAAGCCGAATGAAAGGACAAATTCTTTTACTGCTTCTGGCAAGATTCCTCTTCGCTCGATGCCTTTTAGGGTCGGAAGTCGTGGGTCAGACCAGCCATCTACTTTTCCTTCTTTTACAAGCGGTACAAGAAGCCTTTTGCTTATTGGCGCGCCTTTAATATTTAGCCTGGAAAAACTGATCAGATTTGGCTGCTCCCAGCCGAGTGATTTGAAAATAGCGGCATAAAGTTCGTCCCGCAGTTCATATTCTTTTGTACGCATGGAGTGTGTTAATCCTTCCAGATGATCCATTACACAAACTGCCAGATCATATGCTGGCCAAACCCGATATTTTGCTTTTTGCCTATAGTGCGATTTTTCTATTATCCTTGCCAAAGTCGGATCGCGCATGACTGTGTTTAGCGATTTCATATCTCCCTTAAACCGCAAGATCGCTTCGCCTTCCTTAAAATCAGGTTTGGCCAAACCAAGCATTTTTTCCCATCGCTCGAAATTTTGTTTTTTATCTATTGAGCGGCATTGGCACCCTGAACTTTCAGTCCTTCCCTTGCTTATTTCTTCCTGCTTGCAGGTACAAACATAGGCATGATCGTTTTCAATTAATTGTTTTGCAGTATCATATATTTTGGACAAATTATCTGAAGTATATGATTCTTTTGGGAAAGGAATACCAAGCCAGTTGAGTCCTTCTTTTATTGCATCAACATATTCAACTGATTCTTTCTCAGGGTTAGTATCATCAAATCGTAAAAGCATTTTTCCATTATAGTTTTTTGCAGTTTCAAAATCCAGCCATGCTGCTTTTGCATGACCAATATGAGGATAGCCTGATGGTTCAGGAGGGAACCTTGTAACCACTTTGCCAGGTTCTGCGTTTGGCAATTCGATCAATTTTTTCTCTTCTTTCTTTTCAATATATTCAAAATTCGACATTTCCTTTTCGATTTCTTCTTTTGAAAGTTTAGAAACGCGGGCAATCTCCTTATTTATTTGGGCCAATGTAGCTTTCATATCTTTTTTACAATCAGGACACTCGCCAATAACTTTGCCAACTACTGAACCGGCATTAGCCGAGCCATAGTCAAAGGCATTTTTTAGAACGTGTTTTCGTATAATTGAATCTATATCCATAAGATTTACCCTGCAAGTCAAGTTTTTTTACTTTATCAGTGCCAATAACCGATTCGTGGAGCCATTCTGCTTTTCATACTAGTAACTAGCTTAACTGTATCTGGTTCCTCCACCTTCTTTCCTAGCCGAAAAGAAAAGTTATCGTAAATATCCCACATCATCTTCCGGTCAAAATCGTTTTTTATGATTAGTTTAAGCTCGGGATTTGCCCGTAGAATATCAACATAGGAATTCTTGTAGGGGGCCAATTTTGCTATTTCATATACCTCAGACGCATCCTTATCTGAAAGGTTGGAAAGAGTATTTGCAAATGCCGTAAGGCCCCGTATCCAGGCTTTTTTTATGTTTAGCCAGTTCTTGATGAGCGTTTTGGAGAGAATAATTTTTTTGGTTTTGATGATCCTTCCGGCCATAGATTAGATCAGGAGTCGTAAGTTTTTAAGAGTTCAGGTTTCAGATTATTTTGGAAAAGAAAATGGTTTAATGTAATGCGATTATTGGAGTCGACCAAATAAACGTTTCATTTTTTCTTCAGTTTGTCTTGCTTCTTCCAAAAGTAATCAGCTCTAGAAACTAACGGGGAAACATTTATTTCAATCCAAACTGGTGCTTCGGGTGCATTAGTTCTAAAATCAGCAACCAATTCACGCAAACTTGCTAATTCACGTGGTATCCAACCGTCCTGCTGTGCCCGATCTAAAAAATATAAAAATGCCTTAACTCGGTCATTTGGATTAACATAAACTAAAGCTAAATTAGTTAGATGTTTCATCCCTGTTCTTATCCCTGTTTCTCTTTCAGCTACGATCTCTCTAGAAGATTTACCAAAAATAGGGTCTATTGCTTGAAACCTAATTGCCTCGATACGTTCTCGCATAGCACCAAAAGTAATTACTTCTCTTTCAACTGGGATAGTTCTTCGTACAAATCTGAGCTAATTCATTATCTATTTTTACCAGTTAATCTATTTAAATCTTCCTTTTTAACCACTTTACACAACAGGTTCAGGAGAAAAATCAGGCACAGGAAAAATGTTCAATATTGTTTCTAAGAGAGTAACTGATTTGCCTGTACCTGCAGGTCTTCTTGGATATGAATCATTTGGAGTAATGCACGGCCCCAACCTGGCAAAATCTAATTTTGGATTAAATTCCAATTGAAGGATTCTTAAAAAAGTATTATCCGGAATATCAAAACTTGAACGTATTGGAATAACTTCTTCAGATTCAGTCCCAGGGCGATACAATTCAGCATTTCTTGAAGAGTGGGCAACAAATATTTCTATTTTCCACATCTCATAATCTAATTCTCGGCCTGCCAAATGTCTTTCGTAATCGGTCCATGCCCTGGCTACTCTATGCCTATAATTAGCAAATGCTTCATTTTGCTTCTGAACTGCTTCTGCCTCTATTTTTTTCACATCAGGTTCACTAATCTTCCGATAGCTGCAAGAAGTCAATAATATCAAAGCCTGGCCCTTCAAAGCCCTTCCAGGATTGAGAAGCCTATACCAAGGAGTTGGTTTAGTACTTAACCTATTTCGATTAAAATCTGGAATACTTTCTGCAAGATATAAATTTGGCATTTGAAAGGTAACCGATGCCCAAGGTTTTGAAAGTACAGGTTCTCCTTTTCTTATGGTCTTATTGATAAATAGCATAAGAAAGTATTATTTGACTTCAATATTTAAATCTACTGATTTCACCATTTGTCATAACTTTTGATTTATATACTTTTTGCTTTTTGATACAAACATTTATAAACGAGAAATAGTAGAAACAACTTACAAGAAACTTTTAGAAAAAGTTTCATCAAAACAGGAAACTGTAAACGGAAAACCGATATGGAGGTGTAGCATCATGGAAAGAAAAATGGCATATGAAAATAATGTAATGTTGTCTGTATTGCCAGTCACTACTTCTAAAAGCTGCATCTTCAAGATTGCTGCTTTTTAATATCGTAGAAGAAACGGGACTGCTCTGGCGGTCGTGACTCCTGATCCTTCTGCGTCGGACTTTGATTAAATGGGTAGATGATTCCATAAATAAAACTGGATCATTTGCTCATTTAGTTTTGGATCATTGATTTATCGCTACTATTTACAATAGTGGCATTTCACAAATCTCACGTAGTTGAAACGAAAATCGTTTCAATTTTATATCAAAAATCAGGTGATAATAATGGATTCAGAAGAAAGGGAAAATGAGTATTCCTCGTATGGCCGAGGCCGTAGGCGTAGTCTCGGAGGCAAGGCACAACTCGAGCAGGTCTTGAGAATGTACTTTGTAGAGCGAATGTCTATGCGAAAGGTAGCAGATGCAATGGGCGTATCGCATATGAGCGTCTATCGCATGCTGAGCGATCCCAACGTAGAAGTATTGCTATAGAATAACTATAGGATAAGAACGAAGCGGCAGGGAGAGAGTTACGAGCCATGCCGTTTTTTAATTTTTTTATATTTCTTTTAGAACGAAATCGGCCAATACGAAACCCTGATATCAAAAGGTAACCAGGAGGCTGGGATTCGGCTATACGAACAATATGTTTGGGTTAACTGATCGTGCTCCATCAAAGGATCAAAAAGCCGATATTCCCTTGTCCCTGGAAAACGTATTTCGGTCCAAATTGTTCTGGTTGATGAATCAGCAGACATTAGCCTGCCTCGCGTAATTACGTATCCAAGATTGAAATATTCCGCAAATACCGCGCCAATCATTGCAACTTCAAAAGGAGTGGATATTTGCCTTCCCTGCTCCAAATAACCAAGAATTGTTCCCGGGGAGTGGTCTCTGGACCTGCCTAAGTGCCGGTGATTTTTTCCGCTTGTTGTCAAAACCGGGCCGAACTTAATTTTTTCTGCAATAAAATCGTAAAGATCAAGCAATGTCGGTATTGCGTCGGTTATTCTTTGGAGTTTATCTTCCAATCGCCTCATTATCCGAACTATTTCTGGTGAAAAGCGGTCAGCAAAAACATGGTGGTTTCGGACAACTAGTTCGATCGAACCAAAAGCAATTTGCTCCCAACTATTTGCCGGAGTTATGGGGCCTTTTTCAAGTACAACTTCCCCATTGGCACAAGAGACTTGCAACCGGGGAGTGCATAGTGCATTGGAAACATCAAGACGATGCCCCCCGTCCAAGGAAAGCCTAGTTGCTTCAAGCCATCGGAAGGGATGCTTTAGTTTTTCTGATTTTACACGTAATCGTACTGCATAACCAGGAATATGGGGAATTTCTAATCTCAGTGAATCATCAGTTTGTGCAAAACTCCGGTATGCTTTTGCATCGAACCGAAACCAATCAAACGCAGGAAGTTCAAAAGCATTTTTCTTGCCAACAATGATTGGGGTTTTACATAACAGATCTTTTAGCCGTATGATCTGCGTCCTATCAGTAATTGTAGGTTCAACTAGAAGAAGGGGATTTCGCTCTGGCCTTTTTCTTTGGTCCAGCTCTTGCGCCTCTCTTAGTGCCAATAACGGGGCATTGGCCCTTCTGGCTCTTGATACTCTGGTCATTAGTTAAACCTATGAAATAAAGAGTTTTTAAATATGATTTTTTCTGGAGTTTTATGGAATTAGTTTTTTAGCTTATGAGGATGTATGGCTTACGCTAGTAGTTTGGTTTTTGAGTCATCAGTTTAAATTTAAAAAAACGGTAAATTGACTCACGCTTCATATAGAGAGATTCATGTTAGTTATGAACTATTGACGTACTACCCAGCACACAAAGCTCCAACATTTTTACAAATTTGGAGGTGATCTATCCGCAGGTTCCCCTACGGATACCTTGTTACGACTTAGCCCCCCTCACGCCTCCTCGGTTCGAACTCAGCATGAACCGAGGTCTCACCGAGAAAACATTTGGGTGACTTGACGGGCGGTGTGTGCAAGGAGCGGGGACGCATTCACCGCGCGATAGTGACACGCGATTACTAGCCATTCCATCTTCATGAGGGTGAGTTGCAACCCTCAATCCGAACCACGGATGGATTTAGGGGATTGGCTCCTCCTTTCGAAGTTGCAGCCCATTGTTCCATCCACTGTATGCCGCGTGTAGCCCAAGGGTTTCGGACCATACTGACCTACCGTCGCCCACTTCTTCCTCTCATTTAGCACGAGCAGTCCCATTAGAGTACATTTATCCCGGAGGATAAATTAGCAACTAATGGCATGGGTCTCGCTCGTTGCCTGACTTAACAGGACAGTTTATGTTACGAGACCATTTTTTCGTAATGTGTTTCGTATTCACACCACGAGCTGACGATGGCCATGCAATACCTCTCGGCTCGTTAGGCAAGATCTTTAGTCTGGCCTTCATACTGCCGTCGCCCTTGGTGATATTTCCGGCGTTGTATCCAATTAAACCGTAGCATCCACGGCTTGTGGTGCTCCCCCGCCAATTCCTTTAAGTTTCAATCTTGCGATCGTACTCCCCAGGTGGCAGACTTAACACCTACGCTACAGCACTACCCATGATTACTCATGGGTAACACCACAGTCTGCATCATTTACAGCTGGGACTACCGGGGTATCTAATCCCGTTCGCTCCCCCAGCTTTCGTCCCTCACCGTCGGATATGTTTTGGGTTGGCGCCTTCGCCACTGGTAGTCCTTCCAGGCTCAACGCATTGTAAAAGTCTCGCGTTTCGTGTCCAGAGTCTTGAAATAAAAACCAAGACACAGAACTCATGACTCGAGACTACTTTTACCGCTACCCTGGAAGTACTCCTGTCCTCCCCCGCTCCCAAGTCTTACAGTATTCACTGCACGCGTTAGGGTTAGGCCCCAACATTTTGAGCTGAAAGCTCAAAAATTGAAATCGGAGATTTCAGCTTTTCACAGTGAACTTAAAAAACCGGCTACGGACGCTTTAGACCCAATATTCGTGGGTACAACTCGAGGCGCTGGTTTTACCGCGGCGGCTGCCACCAGTATAGCAAACCAGTTGACTACGTTGTACATAACTAATAGTCAAATAATTCTTGCCCACACCCTTATTCTCCAAGCTATTTACACTTGGCAAAAGATAAAAGCAAAGCTTCTACCACTCAGAATTCCCTCATCATGCTTACGCACATTGTG
>JACRGB010000023.1 GCA_016212505.1 Microcaldota archaeon | reverse complement strand
TTTAGGCGCTCAAGTTCCCGGGCAACATATCTTCGGTCATAACCATCGTAACCTTCCCCTATGCCCGGTAACAGCTGTTTTACCAGATTGAGGGTGCCGGAGGTGCAGTTGGTAAGCGCGTCAGAGCATGCATCAACGAAAGTCGGAATTATCGCCATAAACCCGGATTCTAATTTACTAAGTTCGGATTCAAAATCTGGCGATGACCTTTGTTTTAGGTCGTGCCGATAAAGCGCATAACCGATCCTTGAGAGTCCAGTTCCAATCCCAAGGCATGCGGCAAATATCCCAATTCCAAGTGCAATCCCATCAAAGGCAAACCCGGAGAGGAGCACTGCCAAAATCCCCATTGCGCCGCCAAATCCGCCAACAAGCCCAATAGGCCCAGCATCATTATCATAATAGTTCCTGTGTGGCGGATTTTTGACATAATCCCAAAAACTTTTTGGTTGCGAAAGCAATGGTCCTAAGGTATCCCTTGAGCTACGGGTTGCGTTGCCTATTTCATTTTCATAATTCTCAAGTATTTGCGCAAGGGCCTGAAGATGGACAAACCTCTCTTGAATGATCCGGAAATTCCGTACAAGTAATGGATCGTGCTTTTGTAGGTTTGCTTCGCTAAGAGGAATAAGCCGATCATCTGGAAAACGGATTTTTGGTTTTTCTCCTTCCGTAGAAGCACGCTCCCAATAGGAAACCAGGTCCTTTACGCGCCCGGAAAGGGTTTTTTCGTCTATATGTAGAGGATGATCAATGCAGCTTGTGGCATAGGAGGCTAAGCAAAGCCTTGATAGTTCAGAGTTTAGTTCACCAAGCAAAAACCGGACATGAAAATCTGCCTTTTCCCTGAATTTGCTGTAGCGATCATGCAAAGCTTCCGCCCGCTGTTGTGAGAGGATTGACCGAATTGGTCTTGGTTGTTTTTTTGGCCTCCTAACTGGGGCAGGTTGTTGGGCAGGGCGTTGAGCTAATCGTGAAGAGTTCATAGCACATCAGCAGATAATATGTGGATAAAAAGGATTAAAAATGGAAAGTATCCAGCACATGAACACTATACATGAGAGAATTCAAGCTGGGTCTTGCATTGCGGATCTTCCTGGAAATATCCTGAAATAAACAGCTTAAAGTATCCAAGGATTGGCACCCGCAGCAATGTTTTGCCCCGGACATTTTCGGAGGGGATAGGCTGGTTTAGCAAATGGTTGCCATAATCATAAGCCTGGATATCAAGAATGGGGTTATTATCTCCCCGCGTAAGGTAGTAAACCTTGTTGCCTACATTGATTTTGAACATTGCACGGTGGATAATATCGCCAACATAGGAATAAAGGTCGCCCTTTGGCGGCTGATAAACAATAATATCATTTGAAAAATTAGCCAGGTAATTTTTGCCCTTAAAGTCAACTGAGCTTACGCAAGGAATTTTTAGCGAATTGCCACTGGAGAAAGAAAGGGGGCAGGCAGAATAATGATAGGAAAATGCGCCTTTTTGCTCGACAACTGATTCGGGATTATTGATAAGCGCCTGGCAGGGTTCAGTTTGTGCATAAAGGCGGCAATAGGAATATAACGAGCCTTCAATAGTCGTATTTTTACCATTGTAAAATATTGTTGGATTATTTGTCAGTGACTTTAATTCATTATCAGTCATTGCTATTGGATAGGCCTTAACATCTGCGCCCTGAACAAGCACAAAATCGCCTCTTGCCAGATTAGGGAGCATACTACAGGACACGACACCCGAGACTGGAGAGGATGTATTTAATAAAAATGATGCGCCATACCAGATACCAACTGCAACAATAAGCGCTATGGCAGTATCCAGAAGTTCTTTTTTCCATCCATGGCTTTTTGCGCCGCTGGTAATTTCCATACCAACAAAATATAAGATTTCCAAAGCAATCGCTGCGGCAAAAATAATTGGCACAAAAGAAAGCGCAGGAATATTTCGGAAAATAGCGTTTGCGACTAAAAATAAAATGAGCGTGCCGATCAGGACGAGACCCTGGTTTTTCAGCAGGCCGCTTTTGAGGTCCATCTTATTTAGATCCATCTATATCAGCGTTCTTTCTTTTACTTGGCGATTTCGAGGAAATGCTTTTTGAAATCAGTGACTTCTTTTTTTATTTCCTCAAGTTTTTCAAGGACCAGCTTTTCCGGGTCGCCCTTTTTCATCTTGACGATTATTTTCGGGTTTGCAACTATTGGGTGCTCCATCTTAAATGCTGCAAAGTCAACGGATTTTTCAGCAGATAATTTTTCTGCAAGTAGCTGCGCAAGGGACTGGTCTATATCGAACAGTTCCATTTCCAAAGTATTTTTTTCATTTACAAGAATCTTAACTTCCATAAGGCCTACCTCTTTTTTCTCTTTATCTTTTTCTTAGCAATGCAAATACTTAATCGGTATTTAAATTAATGGCTTATTTTGGCCCTGGGCACTTTTTCTCTGCTCCTTATTCCCGCATTCTCCGCAGGCATAGCCAGACCCAACAGCGGCCAGAGGGTTCCTGCAACGGACGCAGAAAGCATGAACAACTCCACAATCTACGGAAACAGTACTTACATCCACCCCTTTTGAAGTGATTGCGCGTACCTTGGCGCGGATGATATCGCCAATCCTAACTTCATCAGAAACTTCCTTAACATAAGCATTTTTTATCCCATTAACCGGGAGCGCCGCATCAAAAGATAACCCTCTCCCCTTGCCCTCTACTTCGGCTGCAGGCATGCAAAGCAAAAGCGCCTTTGAAGGGCTTGTCCTTTTGACAACGCAGTAAACTTCCATGCCGACCCGGGGCTTTTCGAGAACCCGCCCTGGGGATTTTACGGCTGCTTTTCCTCCTGCTTCTTCAAACTGGCCAACTGCGCAGGAGTATACTTCATCAAGTTCACCATAGGAATTTTCCCCTGGTTCAGCCTCTTCATAACTTGAAAGATGATCCCCAGGAAGAACTAGACGTTTATTTGATAGGTTCATTAAAAAATCACATTTTATTATTGAACGATCCATCGCCCAATTAATTAATAAGTCACTAGAGTAGCTTTGAAGAGAAGAATTTTTAAAGCTAGGGAGAGCAGATTATTTTATGAAAAATCGGCCATTACTGGTATTATGTATCGACCGGGACAACGACCTTTATGAAAAGGCCAAGGTCACCGGCCCTTTGATCGGCCGTGATAAAAACCTTCAGGGGGCACTTGCACTTTCACTTGCTGATCCTGAGGATTCGGACTCAAATGCCATCTACTACGCAATAAAAACATACGATAAACTGGCCAAGGAAGGAGAAAGCGTCGAGGTGGTAACCCTAACAGGGGATAAGTCCCTTGGGTACACTGCAGACCGTAACATAAGCAACCAGCTGGACCGTGTAGTACGTGAATTTGCGCCCTCATCCTGCATATTCGTATCAGATGGGGCATCGGACGAGGAGATATTGCCGATAATAAAATCAAGGATAAAGGTCGATTCTACAAAAATTGTCGTGATAAAACAGGCAAAAGAGCTTGAAAAAACCTATTTTGTGCTGCTTGAAAAGCTTCGGGACCCGTATTTTGCAAGGATGTTCATTGGAATACCGGCAGTCCTGATACTGATGCTTTCACTTTCAAGCTATCTGGGCTGGGGATGGCAGCCAGTTGGGATAATTATCGGTATAGTATTGCTTCTTCACATACTGAGGATCGATACCATAGTTGGCGAAGTAGTCGGGGATCTTACATTCTCCTATGAAAAAACCAGTTGGATTGGTTATATTGGGGCATTTGCAATGTTTTGCATTGCATTATTTGTCGGTTATCAGACAGTAACCCAGGATATTAGCCTGGGGATTGGCCCAGATAAGATAGTTGCTGCTTTTGCAGGGAGTACTGCTTGGATAGTATTTCTCGGCTTGATGATGATACTGCTTGGCAAAAGTATCGATGCTTCGGCAGAAAACCGAAAATACGAGATAAGCAGGTACATGTTTTATAGCCTTGTCGCGGGCATTTTGACTTTCCTTATAATAGTCGGTTCGCGGTGGGTGGTGAATATGAGCGCGCCGTATGTTGATTTTCCAACGTTCCTTATCGCCATAGCGCTTTCGATTGTCGCAGCGCACGCCGCAACTTCAGGTATCAACTACTACCGCAAGCGCATAATACTTGAAATGAAGATCGAGGGTAAAGAAGCGATAAGCGAGCACGGGACCTACATCGGGCGGGTCGTAGGGGTGGATGTGAAGAAAGGAAACCTGATCATACAGAACCTTTTTGATAAAAGATATGCGATCGCGATTTCGTCCATACACTCTGTTGGCGATAATGTGGTTATGAAAAGCGATGAGTAGCTTGGTTATGTTATTATACCAATTCCTTAATCTTATAGCAAACCACGAAAGTAATGCAACCGGTTTTGCCGATGATTACCTCAGCGTGGTTTGCTATTGATGCGCACATGTTCGGAGTGCCGAACATGGCGCAAAATGTCGCTTTTTTGCGACATTTACGCCGCATTTTTTATTGCGGCAGCTATAATACGCTAGAAAAATAATTGCACAAATTCTCCGGCAGCATGCGGGTTCTTTTTGTAAAGCTGGTCCAGGTAGGTTATTGCTTCTGCCTTATTTTTTTGTGTTACCGCATAGATGAACATCAGCCGTTCTGCATCAAGGTCGTTTTTCCCATCAACCTGGCGCAATACCTTATATGCCTCATCCTTATGGCCTTCCATAAAATAGCTCGAACTTAGCAAAACAGCACAGGCAAGCATATCGTTTTTGGTGGATGCCATATTGAATGCAGACCTTGCGCGGGTTATTGCTTCATCATATTTTCTCATATGGAATGCGGTTTTGGCCAAAAGGAAATGGGACGAAAGGTCGTCAGAATATTTTTGGCTAAATTCTTGGGCAAGATGATATGCATTGGAGTATTCTTTGCCCATAAGGTAAAAGCCAATTTGTGAGACATATGACTCCTTTTTCGTAAATTCCATATCCAGAACCAGATATAACAATGGAAAAAAGGTTTAAATCGCTGCGCTTCCAAATGAGTATCATGGTAAGCGCGCAAGTAAGCGGAACTCAAAAAGCAAGAGCAGAAGAAGGGCAAGGGCAGATATCCGCCCTTGGAAAGAAGGGAATTGAAGTCGGAGTTCCAAAACCGGCAATGGAGCATATGGCCAGAGGTTTAAGCCCGGGCGATAAAAAACTGGCACGGGATTGCATTGGTGCAGTTAACGGTGCAGCGAAAGGAAAGGAAACTAAAAAGTAGTTAATTAAAAAAAATGAAAAAGGTTATTTCCCGCCAGTCGGCGTCTTTTTGCCTTTTGGAGCTGCCAGAGGTTTTGGGATAATGTCTTCGTTTCGAGCCCTTAAGCGTACATACAAATCCCAGTACTTATCATCAGTTCTTGCCCCGCGAGCGGGTTTAGGATCAGATGATTCTGAGCCAGCAGAGGGGATTGGTTCTCTAAGAAGATCTCTTAAAGTCAGGAATAGGTCGGGTACTTCATCAGCTGGACGTGCGGGCGTTTGAGGGGGTGGTTCAAAAAACACCTTACTGAGTTGAGGTTGACTGGAAGGAGGCTTGTTAGTGATGAAATCCAACTTATCCGTCTTAAGTGGAATAGATGGGTATGATTTTTCAATACTGATTATGGGCAGGGGATTCCAACCGCGTTCTGGAGAAATGTTTTGCTCACGTAAATCCAAAAAACCATATCTGTCCCGAGAATCTGGCTCACGAAGAGAAATTATTGGTTCAAAAGGAACAGGTCTTGGTTCTTTGATTTTTATTGCAAAATAGGTATCTCCAACCATACATACAGTAAACCGGACTGGCAAATCATTTCCCGATGGATCGCTCAAAGTTACTTCGAAATGAGAAAGAGGACGATCATATTCTAGTTTATTACGATTTTCTAATGGTTGAGGCAATAAAGGGAAAAGCTCGGCCATTTTTAAGATAAGACCAAAATCAACATCAGGCAAATTATTTTTTAAATCAGATTTAATCGTAACACTACCCTTCTGTACACCAGCAGCTTCAACTATAGATCGTGCTTCTGCAGCAGTAAAGTCAGTAAAGTTCGGACTCGTTACTTTGACATTCACGATTTTTCCCTGATAAATTGCAGTTCCGGTATACTCAGCCATAAACTCACATAAATACTTAGATTATAACGATTTAAAAACCCTTCGGATTAGTTTTGCTAGTTTTCATTTTGCCGTTTTATTTTCCTAAGTAGGTCTTTCTTCTTTATACCTTCCTGCAATGCATGGTCAAGGACTTCGTAAATATCCTTAACCTGGATTATCTCGATTTTCCTCGTATTTTCTTTTGAAAGATAAACATCCTGTGCGTTTGATTTTGGAATTAAAACTTTCTTTATCCCGGCTTCAATTGCAGCTTCTATTTTACCTGTAACTCCCCCAACCGGAAGAACCTGGCCCCGAACATCTAATGAACCTGTCATGGCAACATTTTGATAAACAGGAATATGAGAAATTGCAGAAATTACTGCGAGGGCCGTAGAGATACTGGCACTATCACCCTCAAGTCCTTCATAAGTTTGAAGGTATTGTATGTGAAGGTCGGTCCTAAATATTTCTGTTCCTATGTATTTTTTGAAAAGTGCTGAAACATTATCCACTGCTTCTTTTGCAATTGTCCCTAACTTTCCGGTTGCAATAACCCGGCCTTCGCTTCTTGAAGCAGCTGGGGTTGCTTCAGCCACAATTGGAAGGACAAGGCCAGTTCGCGCATCGCCAAGTACAGCTAAGCCATTTACTCGCCCAGTTTCAGCGCCGGTAGTTATGATGGTTTGATATTCTTTTTTTCTTTCGATCATCTTTTCCCCAAATTGCGACTCGATCGAGCGGAAGTATTTTTTGGATTCGATCACTTCTGCGCGCGTGACAAGCTGGAGTTTTCTTTCTTTTGCAACATCGCCAGCTGCCCTCACCAAACCGCCAAGTTCACGCAGATTAAGCGCGAACTTCTTCCTTCGGCCAGACATCCTTCGTGCTTCTTCGATTATCTCTTCAATTGCAGATAAGTCAAAATGCGGGATGCGCCCGTCCCTTTTTATTTCCTGGGCAATAAAGCGGATCAGTTTCTCTTCATTTTCAGGAGTATCATCAAGATATTCTTCAACATAAACTTCATAGCCAGCACCACGGATCCTTGAACGAAGTGCCGGGTGGATATGCCCCATATCCGGAAGGTTGCCTGCAGCAACAAGCACAAAATCAGTTGGCACAGGCTGTGTTTTTACCAGTGCCCCGCTCGACATCTCGCTCTGGCCGGTGATCGGATATTTCTTCTCCTGCATGGCAGTAAGTATATCCTGCTGCCAGTTCATTTTTAGCGATGCGATTTCGTCTATGAATAAAACGCCCTTGCTCGCCTGATGGATTGCACCGGCCTCCACACGCAAATGAGGAGGAGTACCCAGGCCACCGCTCTGGAGTGGATCGTGTTTACAATCGCCAAGAAGCGCGCCCGCCCTTGCGCCTGTTGCATCAACAAATGGCGCAGTATTTTTTTCACTATTATCAACAATAAGTTTTGGGCCCGTTCCTTCTTTTGGCATCAGCCTTCTGCCAAGCCCCGCAGTTGCATTTGAAATTATATAAAGGAGGCCAACTCCCAAAACAGTGAGCATGATAAACCATTTTATGCTCTCTGAAAGATTGGAAAATATCCCAACATAAAGGAGGATTATTGAGATTATGATGAGTATGAAAAGGGAAGGCGCAGCGCGCTGGTCCTCTTCAGGTTTTTGGAATGCCAGCCGCCTTCCGAGCCCGATTTTGATTGCTGCGGGGAGTTCGTTTTTTGGTAGCTTTTTTATTTTTTCAAGTTCTTGTGGCGAATAATATCTTGATAAGCCATTTCTCTTTAGATAATCAAAATCAGGAAACGTCTTAACCACACGGACCAGGGGCTGGTTTTCATTATTGCCGTTTGGATAAACCAAAACGTCTTCAAGTTCCTCCCCTTCCATAAGTTCTGCCATTGCCTGTGCAAGCATGCTCTTACCAGTGCCAGGAGGGCCGATAAGGAGCGCATGGCGCTTTTGCCTTGCGGCTTTTTTTATTATTTCAACTGCCTTATCCTGGCCTATCACCTGGTCAATTAATTTGGGCGGGACAGGCACTTGTGCAGTGGATTCTATTTTCATAAGTATACCTCAAACAAATTCAGATAAATTCAAAAGCACCTATAAAAGCACGCATAACTCGATATGATATATTGAAGGGGGACTGATTATAAAGCTCACGCTTATTTGGAGTTATGCAACCACTTGTACGTTGGGAAAGGCGATTCTTGGGGAGATTAAGTTCCCAAATATTCTCTGGTATTTTTCAATGGCAATGGTAGAGGAAAACAAGTCAAAAACGTTGCAGCTAAGCAGGAATCCGCGGACCGGAATTCTTTTTGCGCCCTTATTCGTAAGGAGAAAACCTGCGCTCACTTCAAAGCCAGCATCACCTGTGGTTACATTGGCAGTGTGGGCGCCATGCATCGAATGTATCTGGAGGTGGTTTCCGATTTCACCAAGGTCAGAATATTTTCCAGGCGAAACCACTATGTTCGAATGTTTTATTGTTGGGGGAGCTGCAAAACTAGAGCGGCCACAGGAGCCAGCAATTGGCTTTTGCCCTCCTTTTCCAAATAAATTTCCAGATAGTGCCGCAGTCTCACGGTCAAAGAAAAAGTTTTTGACCCTCCCCTTTTCCACCAAAACTTTTTTTGCAGATGGAGTCCCTTCATCATCAAATGGCCGCGCATCAGTGCCCTGGGAAAGGCCATCTTCGAAAATCGTCAGATCATCTGAAAAAGTTTTCTTCCCTTCCACGATCTTGGTGACCCCGCGGCGTTTCCAGTCACCTGAAAAAGAAGGAATAAGAACTTCAATTAAATTATCCAAAGCCTCGATTTCCAGTACAATATTGTATCGTGCTGGTTCGGGCTTTTTTGCGCCCTTCATATTTTTTGCCAATTGCGCTGCCTTGATTCCGTCCATAGTAAGATCGTTTGGGGCTTTATTTAGAGAGACATAGGAAAATCCCATTCCATCTCCATCCATACATTCAATATAGGCGGAAAAATTCGTTTTTTTATATTTGCCAAAAAAACCCGAAGTATTTTCAATTGAAGTCAGAGAGCGGGCGGTTGAGAGAATAATTCGAGATTTACCCCCTAAAGATTCCGCGCCCTCCCGGGCCTGTTCGACAAATTCATTTAGGTATTTTGGTTCGGGCGAATCGAGAGCCTTATCAAAAAAATTATTCTGACTAAATTTTGAATTTGTCCTTGTATTGGAATTTGCAAATTCCAATGCAGACAAATTTTTGCTAAAATTTGTCTTTGGAGCAAATGAAAATGGAGTTTTTTTGGGGAATTTTGCGGAGAACTTTGAATTTGTTTTTGCATCATTGACCGCCCTGGCAAGGCCTTTTTCTTCCTGGCAGTATGCAAAACCCAGCCGATTATTTTCAAGAACGCGCACGCCATAGCCAGATGTTGTTGAGCTTTCACGGCCCTTAAGCTGCTCCCCCGAATAAGTTAGTGCAAGGGAGCTAACATTTGAAAAATAAGTTTCAGTTTCGACAGTTTCGCGCATAATTTTAATTTAGCAAGTCCAATTAAAAACATGAGACTTTTTGTTGCGATTCCGCTTCCTGAAGAAATCACACTGAGGCTGGAACAGCTTGCAAGTGGGCTAAAACGCGATGGAGTGAACCCAGTTAGCAATGAAAACATGCACATAACACTCAGATTTCTCGGAGAAGTTGAGCATGGCAAAGAAAAAGAAATAGAAGAACGATTGCATAAAATCAGATTCGAAAAATTCAGTTGTACATTTATTGGAGTTGGAGTTTTTCCGAGCAAAGAGTATGTGAGAGTTGTCTGGGTGGGGGCAGAAAGCAATGGAGCGCTCGAAGGGTTGACAAAAAAAGTTAATAATGAACTAAAAGAATTTGGAAAAGAAGAAGAAAATTTTGTTGGCCACATAACTATTGCACGGGTGAAAAGGAAGGTTGATTTTAGTTCTTTTTTAGAAAAGTATACGAAAGCAGAATTTGGATCTTTTGAAGTAAGTTCGTTTACACTTGTTCAAAGCAGGCTAGAGCCAGAAGGAGTAAAGTATGAGAAACTGGCAGCGTTTTATTTAGCATAAAAATACCATTATAAACACTTTTACCTATTATTACTTGTAATGGTTCTGAGAGATCAGCAACAACTAAGGGCAAGGCAACTGCGTGCTTCTCGCGAATTAAGGGCAGAGGACAGATACCTGAGGGGTACTTTTAGGTTTCCAATTCACTTAACTGAGGTATTATACGATCCACACGCGCGATCTGAGCCGGATAGGCAAGAACTATTGAGAGATGCCCCAAGTCTGCAGAGAATAAGAATTGAATTTGAAGGAGGAGGAATGGACTTGTGGACTACACAGGAAAAGCCGCCTATGATAGATGTCTATACTACTCATATGACAACTGACGGATTGCCATACGCAACTTCACCATTAGCAGGAAGCAGCGTTGTTGAGGTTAGACTTAGTGCATTCACCCATCAGAGGAGAGTTGGGGAAGCTACCTTCAGGCTAATATTTTCAGATAGATCTGATCCTTTGAATGATGAGGGGTTGGTCAGACACTACGACACTACCCCATTAATCATAAACCTTCAACCAGCGCAAATAGTTTTATCGATAAAGTATGATGGCAGCACTGGGCAGCCAGAAAACAGGGTCATTGATCTTGCAAGGATATATGCTGATTTGAATTGCATTCCAAGAACAGATTGAGAACCTACAAAAGGATACAAAAAGAAAATTAAACATTCGCTCGTAGATAAATAGATGAAGATAATCTCCCTTGCGCCAAGCAATACCGAAATCTTATTTGCACTAGGAGCAGGAGACCAGGTAATCGCAAGAACTGCATATTGCGATTATCCGGAGGAAGCAAAGAAAATACCAAAAATCGGGGATTGGATAAATCCGAACATAGATGAAATAAGGAGAATGGAACCGGATCTCATCATAACTTCAACAATTGTACAGGAAAAATTAGCGCAAGAATTGAAAAAGAAAAAAATGCCCGTAATCCATATTGCGCCAAAAAACTTATCCGAAGTACTAAAGTCAATCGAAACGATCGGTAAACTGGTTTCGAAAGAAGAGGAAGCGTACAAGATAGTAAATCAGATGCTCATAGCATTTGCAGCAATCCGGGAGCAAACATTTGATTTGAAAAGGTGGCCACGACTTTACATCGAAGAATGGCATAAGCCTCCGATGGTGAGCGGAAACTGGGTTCCTGATCTTGCGGAAATTGCAGGAGCGGATTATGCTCTTGCTAAAGCTGGGCAATACAGCAAAAAAATTAGCATAGAAAAAATGAAAAAATACGATCCGGAAATCATTGTACTTTCTATTTGTGGTCTTGGCGAGCGAGTAAATCCGGATTTAGTTAAGAAACGAAAAGGTTGGGAGCAACTGAGCGCAGTTAGGGAAAATAAAATTTATGTTATTGATGATTCTTTGCTAAACCGGCCCGGGCCAAGATTGGTAAGCGGGTGCAGGAAGTTGCAGGAGCTGATTTTGAAAGATTTGAAATAGTCGGATAACGCATAAAAGCAGATAGATAAAAGAAAATAACAGGACAAAATTTCATAAATTTTGTCCGCATCGGAAATTGGAAAGAAGCGCCAAGCGCTTCTTTACTGTCTTGAAAGCTTTGCTTTCAAGGACATTGATAGAATTTACGATACAATAAAAAATAAAGAAAATAAAACACTTCGTGTAAAAACAAATTTGTGCGCTCGCTATCTGCGGGCTAAAGCCCGCAGTATTAACGCTCGCGCTTAGGATAGAAAGGCAGTTAGCTGAAGCTGTCCTGCTTCAGGGTTTATCAGCATCTGG